>JADLCW010000515.1 GCA_020847015.1 Thermomicrobiales bacterium
AGGCCCAGTCGAACACGCGGCGGGCGTTGGACGATGTGCAGACGATGCCGCCGTTGCGGCCGCAGAAGGCTTTCAGGGTGGCGGCCGAGTTCATGTAGGTGATGGGGACGACGCGATCGATGCCCAGTCCGGCCAGGGCGTCGAAGGCGGCCTGCACGTCGTCGATGCGGGCCATGTCGGCCATGGAGCAGCCGGCTTCCAGATTGGGCAGAATCACCTGCTGCGCGGGACCGGAGAGGATGTCGGCGCTTTCGGCCATGAAGTGCACGCCGCAGAACAGAATGAACTCGGCGTCGCGGCGCTCGGCGGCGAGCTGGCTCAATTTGAAGCTGTCGCCCCGGAAATCGGCGAACTGCACGACCTCGTCGCGCTGGTAGTGGTGCCCGAGGACGACCAGCCGGTCGCCGAGGGCGCGCTTGAGTTCCCGAATTTTCGCGTCGCGCTCATCGCCGGGCATCTTGAAATACTCGCGCGGGATGCGCTTCTGGCGCAGCGGGGAGGCTCCGTAGCGGCTGAGGATCTCGTAGGCCTGCACGGTGGCTTCCGGCACGCAATCGGCGGTGGCTAACTGGGGGCCGCCGAACCAGGAATCGGCGGCCCCATCGGCGGGGTCCGGCGCGGTCGGGGCAGCGGAACGGTCGACGAGTTCGATCGCCATCGTGACAGTGGCCTCCGCGACCCCCGTCGGCGAAGCGTCGTCGGCGCATGCGGGGTCGAATGGCGGCGGGAGCGGCTCCGCGCCACCACTGGCGCGGGTCAGAGCGCGTCCCGAATGGTTGGATGGTAGCGATGTCGGGAGTAATTGTCAATATGACACTAAGTCTGATGCCGGAGCATGGGCGCCGGATTTCCGGGCGGGCGATGGGCGGCCGCGCGGTCGCTACCGCCGGGTGCGCGAGCGCTCCGGCGACCCCGGGCCGAGATCCGACAACCGGGTTCCCACGGCGATGCGGTCGCGATCGGCGGCCACCGACACCAGCGCGATGCCGGGATGATCCAGCGCCGCCCGCAGCGCATCGCGCACGTCGCGGTCGCGCTCCACGCGAATGCCCAGCCCGCCGAACGCCTCGGCGTAGCGGACGAAGTCCGGACTCCACAATTCCGTGGCGGCTTCGCGACCGGGGTAGGCGCGCTCCTGATGCAGCCGGATGGTGCTGTAGCGGGCGTTGTCGAACACGATGCAGGTCAGCCTGGCTCCCTGCTGGGCGGCGACCGCCAGTTCGCTGCCGGTCATCAGGAAGCCGCCGTCGCCGGCCAGCGCCGCCACCGGGGTCGTGCCGGCGGTGACGAGCGCCGCCGCGACCCCCGCCGGAATCGCATAGCCCATCGCCCCGGAGGTCGGGCCGAGCAGCGTGCGCGGACGCCGAAACTGGTACGCGCGGGCGACCCAGCCCCAGAAGTTGCCGGCGTCGACGGTCAGGATGGCGTTCGGCGGCAGCGCATCTTGCAGTTCGGCGATCACCCGCGCCGGATCGACCGCGCCGGCCGCGCCGTCCGCGGTCGCGTGCGGGGTCGTTTGGCGGACATAGGCGCGGCGGTCGGCGGCGTTGGCGGCGGCGCGGGCCGGGGCGACCGCGCCGGGCGCGACGGCCAGCAATGCCGCCAGCGCTTCCCCGGCATCGGCGGCGAGCGCGAGGCGGGCCGGGAAGGTCTGCCCCAGCACCTCGGGCGCGACATCGATGTGGATGAGAGCGGTTCCCGGCGTCGGCAGGGTGTAGCCGAGGGTGGTCATCTCCGAGAGCCGGGTGCCGATCGCCAGCACCACGTCGGCGGCGCGGGCGCGCTGGGCCGCGATCGGGGGGCCGCCGAACGAGAGCGAACCGAGATAGCGCGGGTGGTCGTTGGGGAAGGCGTCGTTGCGGCGAAAGGCGGACACCACCGGCACGCCGAACGCCTCGGCCACGGCGACGAGGAGATCGGTCGCGCCGGCCCGGGTGACGCCGCCGCCGGCGATGATGAGGGGGCGTGCGGCCTCGGCCAGCAGGGCGACGATGGCCGCCACGTCGGCCGGGCGGACCCCGCTGCGCGGCGTGGCCGACGGCGGCGGCACGGCGGCCGAAACCGGTTCATCGAGGATGTCGCCGCGCAGCGCGATGGCCACCGGTCCGGGGCGACCGGCGACGCTGCGGCGGTGCGCCTCGTGCGCCAGTTCGGGCAGGCGCGCGCCGTTCGGCGCTTCCACCGCCCATTTCGTGACCTCGCCGAGCAACGGGGCGAGGTCGACTTCTTGCAGCGCCTCGCGGTGGCGGACGGGTGTTTCCACCTGACCGACCAGCGCGATCAGCGGGGTCGAATCCTGCCGCGCGGTGTGCAGCCCGATGGCCAGATTGGCCGCGCCGACCCCGCGCGTGCCCATGCACAGCGCGGGAACCCCGGTCAGCTTGCCGACCGCTTCGGCCATGAAGGCGGCTCCGCCCTCGTGGCGGGTGGGGATCAGGCGGATCTGCGGCGTTTCGCGCAGCGCATCGAGCATTCCCAAAAAACTCTCGCCCGGCACGGTGAAGGCCCAGCGCACGCCGCGCTCGGCCAGCACCCGCGCCGCCGCGACGCCGGCGCGCACCTCGCTCATGTCGCGTCTCCGTGGGGTCGCCCGCGGCGGGCGGCGCGGGCGGTCACGCCTGCTGCGTTGGACGGCCCGGTTTCCGGCGCCGGCGCGGGGCCGGCGAGCGGGGCCGGGTGGCGCGGCGCCCGCGGCTGGCGCTCGGTGGGGTGGCTCGGCGGCTGGCGCATCGTGGCTGGCTCCCGGCGCGCGGTGGGGCGGGTCATCCCGCTGCTACGGCGTCCCGCTTCAAGTCCGGGATGGTCTCCCGCGCCAGCCGCTCGACCGCCTCCGGGGCGATCCCCACCGGGGGTTGCAGGATGAACTCGGTGACGCCGGTTTCGCGGAAGCGGCCCACGAAGTCGCGCAGCGCTTCCGGGCTATCCCACGGCCGCTCCTCGGTGAGGATGCCCGGCACGTACAGATGCGAGCGCAAAATCTCCTTCGGGTCGCGGCCGATCTCGGCGCAGGCGGCGTCCAGCGTGGCGTTGCGCTCCGCCATCTGGCTCAGTGTGCCGATGGAGTTCCAGCGCTGGGCGTGGCGGGCGACGACGCGCATCATGCGCGGGCCGTGCGCGCCGAGGGTGAAGGGCGGGCGCGGGCGCTGCACCGGAGCCGGGCGGAACCGCGCCTCGCGCAGGTGATAGAAGCGGCCGTCGTAGCTGGCGACGTCGTGGGTCAGCAGCAGATCGCACACCTCGACCGCTTCGCGGAACCGCTCGACCAACTCGGCCGGTTCGGGGAAGGGGATGCCGAACATGGCGTGCTCCGGCGCGAACCAACCGGCTCCCAACCCGAACTCCAGCCGCCCGCCCGACAGATGGTCGATCGTGACCGCTTGCTTGGCCACCAGCGGCGGGTGACGGAAGGTGTTGCTGGACACCAGCACGCCGATGCGGGCCCGGGTGGTGCAGCCGGCCAGCGCGGCCAGCGCCGTCCACGCTTCGAAGATCGGGCCGTCGAGCCGGAAGGGGGGGACGAAATGGTCGGCCAGCCACAAGCTGTCGAAGCCCAGATCGTCCAGCCAGCGCCACTGGGCGGCCAGTTCGGGCCACGGGCGCTGGGTGGGGGTTTGCACACCGAACAGAAGCCGATCGCACATGCTTGGGCTGCCTCGCCGTGTTGTGTCGCGCTGCCGGGTCGCTGGCCGGCAGGATAGCAGCGTCGGGGCGGGCGCGGGGAATCAGCCCCAGCCCGCCTGGCGGGCCTGTAGCATGGCCGCGGCGCGAGTGTCCTCCCGCGCTCCGGTCCGGGTCCGCCGGAGCATCAGCGAAGGATGACACGGGTTGCACCCCGGATGACCCGGTACGGGATGACCCGGCGGTGGGGGGCGGCGCACAGCCCGGCGGCTGACCCAATTTCCCGATTTTCCCGATTTTCCCGATTATTCCAAGAGAGGGGGCGGCGCGGGAAGAAACCCGGCGGGGGGTGGATGGCCCGGCTAGTGGCAGCCGGCGCGAAACCAGGGGCGGCCGGCGCGCCTCACCGCGTGTCATCCTGAACGGAGTGAAGGATCTCGCGTCTGCACACGCACGTGGTGCTGGCGCGATTCGCACACGCGCCAGC
>JADLCW010000516.1 GCA_020847015.1 Thermomicrobiales bacterium
AGGCCGCGCTGCCGCAACCCGGTTTCCCGTTGCTCGATCCCGTCCCCGGGGAAGACTCCGGGTTCGACGAAGTGCTCTGGTTCGGCCAGGAGCCGCACCAGGCCGGGCTCAAAAGCGAGGTCGTCGCCGCGACGGGAGCCGAGGTCGCGGTCCCGGTGAACTACCAGCCGCCGCGCGACGCGAACAAGGCGCGCCGCGGGCGGCGCAAAGCCCCCTTGCCGGTCGTGTTCGTCGGCGTCCTGGACGACCAAGTCGTGCCGCTCAACGATCAATCGGTGCTCCATGGCGCGGTCATGCCCGGTCAGCTAAGCTGGGTTCCGCTGACCGTCCGCGCCCCGGACGAGCCGGGACTTCACCAACTCTTCGTGCTCGCATTCCCGAATCCCTATGCCGAGGACAAGGCTGCGGTGAACTCCGAGCGAGGGTTCGCCGTCCTCTCCAGCCAGCGCATGATGATCGGGGTGTCGTAGGCGCTCTCTCGGAGCGTCGGGAGGGCGCGGGCTGGTAGACTCATGGGGCGCGAAATGCAGACGATTTCAGCCCCGAACGAGGACTCCGTGAGCGATCGGCCCGACCCCAGTCACGAACTCCTGCGCGGTCTCAACCCCGAGCAGCAGCGGGCGGTGACCACCGTCAGCGGTCCGGTGCTGGTGGTGGCCGGTCCCGGTTCCGGTAAGACTCGCGTGCTCACCCACCGCATCGCCTGGCTGATCGAGGTCGAGCGGGTGCCGCCGGAGCGCATCCTCGCTGTCACCTTCACCAACAAGGCCGCCCGCGAGATCCGCAATCGCATCGAGCGGCTCCTGGCGGGGCACAACCTGGCCGGGTTGACGATGGGCACCTTTCACTCGTTCGGGGTTCGGGTGCTGCGTCAAAATCCCGGACTCGTCGCCGACCGGCTGGGATTGCTGCCCAACTTTCTCATCTACGACGACGCCGATCAGCTCGAGCTGGCCAAGCGCGCCGTCCAGGAAACCGGGCTGGACCCCAAGCAGGTCGCTCCCCGCCGGGTGCTCTCGCGCATCTCCGCCGCCAAGACCTTGCTGATGTCGCCGGAGGAGTTCGCCGCGCAGACCGAAACCTACGACGACGAAGTGATCGCCCGCGTCTACGCCGCGTATCAGCGGTTGCTGCGTCGCGCCAACGCGGTCGATTTCGACGATCTGCTGGGACTCCCGCTGCAGTTGTTCGACGCCGCGCCGGGGTTGCTGACCAACTATCAGGAGCGCTCCCAGCACATCCTCGTCGACGAGTATCAGGACACCAACCGCGTTCAGTACATCCTCATCCAGGCGCTGGTCGAGCGCTGGCGCAACCTCTTCGTGGTGGGCGACCCCGACCAATCGATCTACGGCTGGCGGCAGGCCGACATCCGCAACATCCTGGAGTTTCAGCACGATTTCCCGGACGCCACCCGCATCGATCTCGAACTGAACTACCGCTCCACGCTGCGCATCGTGGAGGCGGCCGACCGGGTGATCCGGGAGAACAGCCAGCGGATCGACCGCCGGCTGCGCACCGAGAATCCGGAAGGCGCCCCGATCGTGCTGCGCGAGTTGCCGGATGGGCAGGTGGAGGCACGCTTCGTCGTCGACGAAATCCGCCGTCTGATGGCTCGCGACAACATCTCTGGCGACGACATCGCCGTCATGTACCGCACTGGAGCCCAATCGCGCGTGCTGGAAGAGGCGTTTCGCACCTCGGAGATTCCCTATCGCATCGTCGGCGGCGTGCGCTTCTACGAGCGCAAGGAAGTCAAGGATGTGCTGGCTGCCTTGCGGTTGCTGCACAACCCGGCCGACGAGGTCAGTCTGGAGCGGATCATCGGCAACCTGCCGGTCGGGCGCAACATCGGTCCCAAGGCGATTGCGACGGCGCGGGAATGGGCGGCTCTGCACCGGCGGCCGCTGCTGGAGGCCTTCCTCGCCTTTGCGCCGGACGCCGAGCCAGACGTCGCGCCGCCCAATCTCGCCGGAGCCGCGCGCACGGCGGCCATCCGGCTGGGCACAGTCTTCGCCACGCTGCGTGGCGAGCGGGATACGCGGTCGCTGGCCGATCTCTTCGACCGGATTACGGAGCTGACCGGTTACGCCGCCAGCTTCGATCACAGCGAGGAAGAAGAGATGCAGCGTTGGGCCAACGTGCTGGAGCTGCGCGCCGATCTGACCCGCTCCGACGGGTTGCCGCCCGCCGAGCAGTTGCCGACGTAGCTGGAGCAAGTCGCGCTCGTCTCCGACGTGGATACGATGGCGGACGACGGTCGCGGTCGCGTCACCCTGATCACCCTGCACTCGGCCAAGGGATTGGAGTTCCCGGTGGTGTTCATCGCCGGGGTCGAAGAGGGGTTGCTGCCGATCGGTCGCGCGGTGGAGGCCGAATGGTCCGATCCGCTGCCGATGGAGGAAGAACGCCGCCTGTTCTACGTCGGCATCACCCGTGCCGAGCGGCTGCTCTATCTCACCTACGCCGGCATGCGCGCCACCTACGGCCGCTACCAGCCAGCGGTGGCCTCGCGCTTCCTCGGCCAATTGCCAGCCACCCACGTGCACGACGGTGGTCGTCGGACGGCGGCCGCTCGCACGGCGGCGCGCGGCGCATCGCTGACCAGCCGAGCGCGCGGCGACTCCGGCGCTGGCTGGACGACGACGCTGCCAGAGCCGGAGGCGAGCTCGTCGCCATCAATGCCCGCCTACCGCTTCGCACCGGGCGAGCGCGTGTTCCACGCCAAATTTGGCGAGGGGCAAATTGTGACCGTGACCGACCGCCGTGATGGCGATCAGGAACTGGCCATTCTCTTCACGCGTCACGGGTCCAAGCGGCTGATGGCCAGCTTGGCGAATCTCGAAGCGCTCCCAGGCGATGCGTAGCGCGATCGATCGTCTTCTGTTGGTCGCCTATGCGCAGTCCTGCCGGAGCGGCTACGGAGCATGAAACCACGTTTCGCCTATGATGCGAAAACGCGCCCTGTCCGGTTGACTTCGCGCCGACAGAATGGAGACGAACGTGCCGACGCACGTCATGGTCATCAACGACACGCCGGAGATCCTCGATCTGTTTCAGCAGCTGCTGGGGGATGAAGGCTACCGGGTGACGGTGGATCGCTTCTCCGAAGCGCCCGCTGAACTGCTCGCTCGCGTCAAAGCCGACTGCCCCGATCTGTTGATTCTCGACTTCCTGATCGGCCGGGACGAGGAAAAAGGCTGGCAGTTTCTGCAGTTGCTCAAGATGGACCGCTCCACCCGCGCCATCCCGATCATCGTCTGCACCGGTGCGGTGGTGCGCGCCAGGGATCTACGCACGCATCTGGACGCCATGGGCGTCGCCGTCGTGCTCAAGCCCTTCAACATCGACCACCTCCTCGCCGTCATCGTCTCCATGCTGGCCGGCGCCACGACAACGATCGCGTCCGACTCGCCGTGCGAATAACCGCCAATTCGGTCTTCCGCCACCCAGCCAGCCTCGGTTGGAGCCGGGGTCGGTGCGGGCATGGCAGCGCGATCCATTTCGACGCCTTCCCGGCGCCCGATGTGCGGTCGCAACAATGACCCGGGAGTCGACCGCAATGATGCACGCTCGGGATACTCGCCCGTACAAGGAGCAACCATGAGCAAACGGCCCATTCCCGATTGGGATCCCCGTGATCCTGATATTCTGCGCGATCAGCGCCGCGCCTATGACCGCATGCGTGAGCGCTGCCCGGTCGCCTACAGCGACTTCCTGGGTTGGTCGCTGTTTCACCACCGCGATATCGAAGCCGTGCTGGCCGATCCGGAAACGTTCAGCAGCTTCTCTCCGCGCCGCGCGGTGCCGAACGGTATGGATCCGCCCGAGCACACCCGCTATCGCCACGCCCTCGAACCGTTCTTCACCCCCGAGCGAATGGCCGCCTTCGCGCCGACATGTCGTCGCATCGCTGCCGAGCAGGCTGCAGCGCTGCGGGGGCTTGGCACGGCTGACTTCGTCGCCGAGTTCGCCGAACCTGTTCCATTGAAGGCGCACTGTGCTTTTCTCGGCTGGCCAATGGAATGGTGGGACAGCCTGCGCGGCTGGACGCACGGCAACATGGAAGTCTCGCTCTCCCGCGATCGCGTGGCGGGTCAGGCGCTGGCGACCGAATTCGCCGGCTACGTGCGGGAAGCGGTGGACGCGCGCCGCGCGGCTGAGCAGACACTGGCGACCGAGTTCGCGGACCATGTGGAGGAAGCGCTGCGGGAACGCCGCGCGGCCGAAGCCGGTCCCGGCGTCGACGTAACTGCCGCATTGATGGCCACCACGGTGAACGGTGCGCCGATGAGCG
>JADLCW010000517.1 GCA_020847015.1 Thermomicrobiales bacterium
ATCGAAAGGGAATTGGATGATCCCGGAACGTGAATCGCCGTTCGATCCCGCCGATGTCATCGCTGCCGGCATGACCCGGCGACAGATGCTGGCGCGCGGCGGAGTGGGAGCCATCGCAGCAATGTCGATTTTCCACAACGGTCGTCTGCTGACGCCGACGCAAGCCAAAGCCGCGGGCGCCCCGCTGGTGAACCTGACCGCCGAGCAAGGCTCGCTGCTGGAAGCGGTCGGCGAGGCGTTGCTGCCCGGGTCGCGCGACGCCGGCATCGCCAATTTCGTCGATGTCCAACTTGGGCGAGAAACCCCGATGTTGATCGTGCGGTATTTCGACTGGCCTGGCCCCCTCAAGGAGTTTTATACCCAGGGACTCGCCGCGGTCGACAAAGCCAGCCAGGCAGCCTACAAGGCGCCGTTCGCCAAGGCGACGCCCACGCAGCAAACCGAACTGATGGGCAACCTGTTCGCAGACAAAGTCGCCGGGTGGGACGGTCCGACAGCGCCGATCTTCTATCTGGCGGTGCGCGGCGACGCGGTCGATGTCGTCTACGGCACCGTCGAAGGATTCCAGCGTCTCAACATCCCCTACATGCCGCACATCCTGCCGGAAGAGAGGTGGTAATCGACATGACGGACGCAACGCCCATGGCCACCCCGATCGCCAGCCCGGTCGCAACGCCGGAAGCCTCCTTCGACGCCATCGTGGTCGGCGGTGGCGCTTCTGGCTGTTTGATGGCGGCGAAGTTGGCGCAAGCGGGCAAGAAGGTCGTCATTCTCGAAGCGGGGCCGCCGGTGACGACCGCCGATCTGTGGAGTTCGCTCATTTGGGGGCGCCGCATTCACGGCTCGCCCCTGCCGCCGCTCACCGGCGGCAGCGAACCGATCTCCATCAATCTCAATCTCGCCTGGGGCACTGGCGGATCGGCCGCGCATCACTTCGCCTGCTGGTTTCGTCTGCACAAAGACGATTTCTCCTACAAATCCACCTATGGCATTGGACTCGACTGGCCGATTACCTACAACGATCTGCGGCCATATTACGATCGCATTCAGGATGAAGTCGGCATTTCCGGCGACCAGGCCAGCGATATCTGGACGCCGCCGCACGATCCCTATCCGATGCCGGCGCTGCCGGTGCTGGACCAAGGCAAAGCGGTCAAGCGCGGGTTCGACGCCCTCAAAATTCCCACGTCGCCCATGCCGCAGGCGATTCTTTCGCAGCCGAAAGGCGAGCGCGCCGCCTGCATTCTGGATGGCTGGTGCGGAGCCGGCTGCCCCATCGGGGCGTTGGCCAACCCGCAGGTCACCTATCTGCGCGAGGCGCTGCTGGCCGGAGCCACCTTCATCAACAACGCGTATGTGACGCGCGTGCTGACGAACCCGGCCGGGGACCGCGCGACCGGTGTCGAGTTCTTCGACGCCGCTGGAGCGCGGCAGGAGATCTCCGGCAAGGTGGTCGCGCTGGGCGCCTACGTGCTCGACAATCCGCGCATCCTGCTGAACTCGGCCTCCTCCGCGCATCCGCACGGGTTGGCCAACTCCAGCGGTCTCGTCGGCGCCTACATGATGACCCACATTGGCGGCCAGGTGTTCGGCTTGTTCAAGGAAGACACCAAGCCGTACATGGGCCGCACCGGCGGCGAGCTCTGGTCGCAGGCGGATTACACCAGCGATGAGAAAACCAACGGCTATATCGGCGGCTATCAGTGGCTCTGCGCGACGGCCGCCAAACCGAACGATCTGCTCGGCATCTGCATGATGCGCCCCGAGCTATTCGGCAAGCCGCTGGACGACTTCCTGCAAACCGCCAGCCATCATCTCGCCACCATCACAGCGCTCGGCAACGACCTCCCCGACGAAGCCAATCGTCTGACCCTGAGCGACCAGAAGGATCAGTTCGGGTTCCCCCTCGCCCAAACGACGCACAGCATCGGGCCGAACCAGACCAAGATGCGCGAGGCGGCGCTGAAGCAGGGTCAGGAGATCATGAAGGCGGCCGGCGCGGACGATATCTGGATCAATCCGCGGGCGAACCAGCACATCCTCGGCGGGGTGATCATGGGTTCCGATCCCAAGGCGTCGGTCACCGACGGCTTCGGTCAGACCCACGATGTCCCCAATCTGGTCGTCCTCGGCTCCAGCGTTTTCCCGACCAGCGGCGCGGTCAACCCGACCTACTCGATCCACGCCATCACCTTGCGCACCGCCGAACACGTCGTCAACGACTGGGACGCCATCGCGTGACCGGGTTGTAGCGGGCGCCGAATGTGACCGCGGCGGTCACCTCCCGCAGCGCCGAGACACAAACGATGTGAAATGCGAGGAGGCCGGGGTGGTTTCGCCCCGGCCTCCTCGCGTCGCCGATCGTCGGGTCCGCCAGCTATAGCCGCCGGTCCGCTCGGCGCGACCACGCCAGCGCCGCCGCCACGAACGCCGTCAGCAGCGCTACGGCCGCCAGCAGCGCGCCCGGCATCCCGGCCGCCGGCCCAACCCCTGCCTGCGGCAGGGTCGTCTCCGCGGTCGTCGCGCCGCCGACCCCGCTCGCCTCCGTCGCGCCTTCCGCACTGGCCGTGGCCTCCGCGACCCCGGCCGCCTCCGCGGCGCCTTCGGCGATGGCCGTGGCCTCCGCGTCGGCGGCGCCTTCGGCGATGGCGGTGGCCTCCGCGTCGGCTACGCTTTCATCGACGGCCGCCTCGCCGACTGCCGGCGTCGCCTCCTGCGCAATCGCGGTGGACGTCATGCCGACGACAAGCGCCAGCGCCAGCATCACCACCAGCGAGCGCGCCATTGCCCCATGCATCGGGACCTCCCTTGCCAAATTCGGCGCTCCCATGAGACCACCATGCCGGCGGCCGCCCCGCCCGGGGTGTCTGGCGTCCCGCAACATCCGGGCCATTCATTGCCCACCAGTCAACATCGCCAGCCAGTGGCGGCGCGGCGCCGCTTCGGCGTACCCTTCAGTCATCCCCGCTCACCGCCGACAAGGACGCCATGCCGATGGAGCCGCTCCGGTTCTACGATTTCTTTGCGGGCGTGGGGATGGCCGAGGTCGCCCTGACGCCCGATTGGGCGTGCGTCTGGGCCAACGACATCGACCCCCGCAAGGCCGCCATCCACCGCGCCAACCACGTCCCGAATCGCCTTCATCTCGGCGATGTGGCCGCCGTCGCCGCCGCCGATCTCCCGACCACTGGCGTCGCGATGGCGTGGGCGTCGTTTCCCTGTCAGGATCTCTCGCTGGCTGGTGGGCGACGCGGTCTCTCGGCCACGCGGAGCGGCG
>JADLCW010000518.1 GCA_020847015.1 Thermomicrobiales bacterium
CGTACATAGAGCCAAGACTGGTCGCGTCGTAGTCGCCGTAGGGGGGGCGAAAAAAGGGCTTCATTTCATAGCCGGCGAGATCGCGCACGATCTGCTCGGCATGTCCGTACTGCTCGGCGATCTCATCATAGGTCATCGGCGGCTCGCCGGTGTTGGCTCCGGTCAGCGACGGGTGAGAATAGCTGTGGTTGACCAGTTGGTGGCCTTCGGCCACCATCCGCTGGACCATCTCCGGGTTCTGCTCGGCCCAAGTTCCGGTCATGCCGAAGGTGACCTTGATGCCTTCCTGCTGGAGCACATCGAGAATCTCGGACGTGTAGCCGAGATCTGACCCGGCATCGAAGGTGAGCGCGACTTCTAGTCGGTCGTTCGTGCCCGCCCCATCGACCAGCTCGGCCATCCCCGTGCCCGGGTCGGCCGGCAGTGCCGGTCGCTCGGTCGCCGCGGCGACCTGCGGCGCGGCTGGGGCGGTCGCGCCCTCGCCGCCCGCAACTGGCTCCGCCGCCAGCGCCGACTGCGCATCGGTGGTCGGTTGCTCCGTCATGGCGGCGGGGTTGGCGGCCGGGAGTGCTGATTGCGGCGCGAGCGGCGCGGTTTCGGGCGTCGCGGGGAATGCCTGCGCCGGCGCCAGCACCGAAACCGCCTCCGGAGCGACGGTTTCGCTGACTGCCGGCGGCGCGAGCGCCGGTTCGCCGGGAGGCTCAGTCGTCGACGGCGCCGAGGCGACCGCGGACTCCGGCGCATCCGCCGTCGCATCGGAAATCGCCGTCGTGGTCGGGACCGGCATAGCGGCGAGTTGCGGGGCGTTGTCCGATCCGAGCGGAGCCACCGTCGTCGGCGACATGGCGGAGCATCCAGCCAAGAGCACGGCCCCAATCGCCAACATCCCGATGCCGCGCGCCTGGCCCCATGTCATGGACCCGCCCCCTCACGCTCCCCCATCATCGTGCGCCGCGCCAGCCGGAACCCCTCCCGCGGCGTCCGGCGCGGTGGTCACCAGATGCCGAGTTCGTCTTTCGCTTCCTCGCTCATCAGTTCCGGCGACCACGGCGGGGACCAGACCAACTTGACATCGACACCGCCGAGATCCGGCAAATCGGCCAGCGCGCTGTTGACCTCTTGCATGATGACCGGCCCCAGCGGGCACCCCAGCGAGGTGAGCGTCATCGTCACCAGCACATCGTTGTTCTCGGCGACGTCGATATCGTAGATCAGTCCAAGATCGACGATATTGATGCCAATTTCCGGGTCAAACACGTTCTTCAGGTTTTCGCGCACCTGCTCTTCGGTAAACGCCGGCATCGAATCCTCTCCAGGGATGGGGCGGTCCCTTGGCCCGCCCGCACGAGCGCATCGGTCACCAAGTGTACGCTGCCGGCCTGCTCGAGGCCGCCGCGGACAGACCCGCTCGCGGGGGATGCCGAGTTACGCGCCAAATCGTCCCGGTTGGTACCCTTGGCGCATGCCCGGCCGCTGGCGCGATCGGATTCGGTTGCAACCACGAAGGAACGCACATGCCCGCCCGTTCGTGCCGCGTCCGGAATTGCCGGGCGCCATGGCTCGCGTTTGCGCTGCTCGCCGCCCTCCTGACAGCGGCGGGCGCGGCGTCAGCCCAGACGACGCTTCTGGGTTCGGTCCCGGACGCCAACACGACGCTCGCCAGCGGTCCGCACCGCATCGAACTGTATCTGACCGAACCGGCCGCGCCGGGGTCGGTGGTCATTCGGTTGATCGGTGTGGCGGGCGTCGATGTCGCGTCGGTTACGGCGGCGGTGGATGCCGCCGATCCGCGCCATGTCGTCGCCGAGCTGCCCGCGCCGCCGCCTGCCGGCGACTGGTTGGTCGGCTGGTCGGCGCGTCCGGTCAATGGCGGCGCCCCGATAGCTGGCTCGTTTCCGTTCCGCGTCGGCCCAAGCGCTCCGCCAGGAGCCGCCGCCACCACCGCGGATGCGCCCGCTGCGTGGGCGGTGGCGCTCCGCTGGCTTTTTGCGCTCGGCGTGACGCTGGCGGCGGGCGGAGCCTTGTTGAGTCGCATCGCCGCGCCAGGACCGTTCGCGCCCGCGCCAGCCAGCGGAGCCGCCGAACGGCGGGCGGGATTGGCGGCGGCTGGCGCCACGATCGCCTTGCTGGCGGCGCTTGCGGAACCATTGCTGCGCTCGCTCTTCGCGCCGGTCGATGCGTCGATGACATTTGCGCAGGCGTTCACCAGCATGCCGTCAGGGTGGTTGCTCCGCGTCGCCGCGGCATTGTTGCTGGCGCTGTTGCCGCTCGCGCTGTTGGCGCGCGGGCGCGAGGCGGCCGCCCTCCCCGCCGGGGTCGATTGGGCGGCGCTGGCGCTGGCCGTCATTGCCGCCGGCGCGCTGGCCTGGTCCGGTCATCCGGTCGCCGCTGGCTTCGCGCCGGGCATCGCGAACGTGGTGCATGTCGTCGCCGGGCTGCTTTTGGCGGGCGGCGTGCTGGTGTTGGCCGCCACCCGTGACCGGTTCCCGGGCGACGCCGGACCGCGCGAGCAACGGTTGGCCTGGACCGGCGTCGTGTTGGCGCTGGTCGCCATCGTCGCTGGCGTCATCGCGGCATCAGCCGTGCTGGCGCGCCCGGCCGATCTGTGGAGCAGCGCCTACGGGGTGGTCTTGCTGATCAAGCTGGCGTTGCTGATCCCGCTGTTGGCGCTGGTCGTGCGCGCGGCGCGGCGCCGCGTCGGTTGGTCGCGGTACGCGCTGCTGCTGCCGATCGCGTCCATCGCCACGGTCCTCGCCCTGCTGGCCGGCGCGGCGCTGCCGCTGATCGCCAAACCGGGCGTGGAGATGAATGTCAGCCTGGCCGGCATCGATCTCGCGGCGGCGGTTCCCGTCGGGCCGGACGGAGCGGCCGGTCTCCTCCATTTGGCGCTGCAACCGGCTCGGCCCGGACCCAACACCCTTGTCGTGCGTCTGAGCGATGCCAGCGGGCGCGTGCTGCCAGCCAATCAGGCGCCGATGACGCAGGTCGATCTGCAACCGCTCGACCACGAGGGAATCGCCAGCACGGTCAATCCATTGCTGGACGCCAGCGGCGGGTATGCGGTGGCCGGGGCCGATCTGGGAAGCCCTGGTTGGTGGCAGGCGATCGTGACGCTGGTCCCGCCCGACGGCAACGCCCAGCAGGTTCCCTACTATTTTGTTCTGCCCGACCCAAATGTCACCGGCGCCGGTCCTCGCCCGGCGGCGGACCCGGCCGCGCGCGCCGTCTTCGATCGGGCGATGGCGACGTTGGGGCAATTGCGGGCTATCCGCTTCAACCAACGTCTTTCCGACGGGTCTGGCCCCGTCTTTCAGTCGCGCACTGCCGTCACCGACGCCCGCCCCGGGCAAGAGCAGGCCTTCCAGGAACAAACGCCGGATCGGGACGTCGTCATCGTTGGCGATACGATGTGGCTTCGCCAAGGCGATCAGCCGTGGGAGGAGCGCGCCGCGGCATCGATTCCGCTCCCCTCGACCTGGGCCGAAACCTATGTCAACGGTCAGGGGTTCCGCCTGGGACCGGTGCAGGAGATCGCCGGTCAGCAAACGCAGGTGGTCACCTTCTATTTGGCGCGCACGCCGCGCTCGGCTCCGGCCTGGTACGCCTGGTGGGTGAATATGGAAACGGGCGACATCCTGCGGGAGGCGATGGTTTCCACGCGTCACTACATGGTCTACAACTTCAGTGATTTCAACACCGACATCACCATCACGCCGCCGGCGCCGCGCCAAGGCCCACCGGAGGAGGCGTCAGCGGCGACGCCAACCGGCTAACACCTCACGCGGAGCAGATGCGCGGCGGCAGCGTCCGGTCGCCGCGCCGGGCGGGCCGGATGTCAGTCGGCGGCGGCCGGCGGGGAGGCGGGAATCGGCACGGGTGGGGCCGTCGGGGTTGCCGAGTCGCGCTGGCCGTTCAGCCGGCCGGGTCGCGCGAGGCGCATCCCGTTCAGGGTCACCACCAGCGACGTGCCGGTGTCGGCCAGCACCGCGCCCCACAATCCCACCAGTCCGACCGAGGCCAGCGCCAGCGCCAACACCTTGACCCCCACCGCCAGCGCGATGTTCTGGCGGATGACGCCGGTCGTGCGCCGAGAAAGCAGCAGCACGTCGGCGATGGCCGTCAGATCGTCGCGCATCAGCGCCATATCGGCCGTCTCCAGCGCCACGTCCGTGCCGCCGCCGCCCATGGCGATGCCCACCGCCGCGACCGCCAGCGCCGGCGCGTCGTTCACCCCATCGCCGACCATCACGACCGGACCGTAGCGCGCTTGCAGCGCCGCCACCGCCGCCGCCTTGCCCTCCGGCAGCACATCGGCGATGGCCTCATCGGCCCCCACTGCCGCGGCCACCGCCGCCGCGGTTTTGGCGTGATCGCCCGTGATCACCACGATCCGTTCGATCCCGGCCGCCCGCAGCCGGGCGATCGCTTCGGCGGCCCCCGGGCGCACCGTGTCGGCGAGCGCGATCGCGCCGATAGCCCGCAACGCGCCGCCCGGTTCCTCGGCGACCGCCACCACCGATGGCGTCTGCCCGGCCGCGGCGGACCACGCGATCCAGGCCGCCAGCGCCGATCGCTCGGGCAGCGCTCCGACAGCGGTCGCCCAGTTGGCGCTACCGATGGCGACGGTTCGTCCCGCGACCAGCGCGTGCGCGCCCCGCCCGGGCAACGCGGCGAAGCCTGTGGCCGCCGGGCTGGCGATGCCGACCTCGCGCGCATGAGCGACGATGGCTCGCGCCAGCGGGTGCTCCGACAGCGCCTCCACCGCCGCCGCCAGTCGGATCACCTCGCGCTCGTCGCCGGCGTTCAGCGCCGCAACAGCGACCACGGATGGCTTGCCCGTGGTAAGGGTGCCAGTTTTATCGAAGGCGACCACCCGGGCCGCGCCGGCCGTCTCCAACGCGGCGCCGCCCTTCACCAGCACGCCGCGCCGGGTCGAGGCGCCAATGGCGGAGACGATGGAGACCGGAGTGGAGATCACCAGCGCGCACGGGCAGGCGATCACCAGCAGCACCAGCGCCCGATAGACCCACACATCCGGATTGGTGAAGGCAACCCCGCCGACCAGCGCGATCGCCGCCGCAAGCGCGATCACCGCCGGCGTATACACGGCGGCGAAGCGGTCGATCAGCGCCTGCGACGGCGCCCGACTTCCCTGCGCTTCTTCCACCAGATGAATGATGCGCGCCAGCGTCGAATCCTCGGCCGGCCGCGTCACCTGCACCACCAACCCGCCGTGGCCGTTGACCGTGCCGGCGAACACCGCGTCGCCCGACTCCTTGTCGATCGGCAGCGACTCGCCGGTGATGGCCGACTGGTCGACGGTGGAGGAGCCCTCGACGATCTCCCCGTCGGCGGCGATGCGTTCGCCAGGGCGCACCCGCACCCGATCGCCCACCCGCAGCGCCGCCACTGGCACGATCGTCTCCCCGTCCGGCCCAACCAGCGAGGCGGTGGGCGGCGAGAGATTCATCAGGGCGCGAATCGCGCCGCGAGTGCGGTCGAGCGTGGCGCTCTGCAAGGCGCCGCCGACGGCGAACAGAATGACGACCATCGCCCCCTCGCTCCAGTCGCCGAGCAGCGCCGCGCCGATCACCGAGACCGTCATCAGCACGTTCATATCGAGGCGGCGCGCCCGCAGCGCCTGCAGCGACGCGCGGGCGAACGGCCATCCGGCCAGCGCGATAGCCGCGGCGAAGACGATGTCCGCTGCCAAACTCGCCGCGCCAAGCCACGCCATGACCGTGGCGGTCAGCCAGAGCAGCGCCGCCCCTGCGACCGTCGCCGTTCGCCGGTTCAGCCAGGTGCGATCCGTATCGAACCGCTCCGCCGTGCGCGGCGCGGCGCGGTAGCCGGCTCGCGCCACCGCCGCGATCACCGCCGCCGCATCGAGTGGCGCGGCGGCCTCCGGCGTCACCCGCAGCACACCGCTGCCGAAATCGACGGTCGCCGCTTCGATGCCGGGCAGACCGGCGACCGCCGCTTCCACGGTGCGGGCGCAGTCGGCGCAATCGAGACCGGACACCGTGAACCGCTCCGGCGCGGCGGCGACCGGTGGATCGGCGTCGTAGCCGAAGGAGCGCACTCGCGCCGCGATTCGCAGCGGATCGATCGTCGCGGGGTCGTAGGCGACCCGCGCCGTCCCGGCTCCGAAGTTGACCGAGGCGTCCACGACCCCGGGCGTGGCTTGCAATCCGGCCGCCAGCGTCTGGGCGCAACTGGCGCAATCGAGACCGCGCACCGGGAACGTTGTCGTGGCGGACATTGCGGCGGCATTCATCGAGAACCCGGCCTCCGTAGCCCCACCGATCGCGATGCGCCATGCTCCGGAGCATCTGGCAGCGGCTCCGCCGCATGAGCGATGCCCATGTCCAACAACGCGCGCACGTGGTCGTCGGCCAGCGCGTAGAAGACGACCTTGCCCTCCCGCCGCCGCGACACCACCCCGCCCTCGCGCAGCGTGCGCAACTGGTGAGACACGGTGCTGCGATTGATGGCGGTCACCGCCGCCAGATCGCAGACGCACAATTCGCCATCGCCGAGCGCGGTCAACATGCGAGCGCGGGTCGGGTCGGCCAGCAGCGCGAAGAGCGCCGCCACGCGGCGCGGGTCGGGCGCGGCGGCCAGTCGCGCCCGACCCGCGGCGACGGCGTTCGGATGCAATTCAGGGGTTGCGCAGTCGTCGGGGGCCGCTGCGACGGCGGTCATGTGCGCGTCCATGCACACGATAGTAGCACGTTGCGGGCCGCCATTCACGAAGCGGCCCGGCCTCGCGCCGGCGAGCGTCCATGTCCGCGAACATGTCGCGCTGCGGGCAGAGCGCCGAGATTTGGACCGGGGTCTTCAGAGCGAACGGGGCAATGGCGATGGCGTTGTCGCAGAGCGATCTCGTTCAGGTGTTCGCGAGCGGCAAGCGCACCGTGAACGTGCTTCCCCCGCCCTCGATGCTTTCGGCGCCCACCGTGCCCCCGTGGGCTTCCACGATGAGCCGGGCGCCGGCAAGACCGATGCCGCTGCCGCCGAACCCGCGCGCGTTGCCCGCCCGGCGGAACCGCTCGAAAACGAAGGGCAGATCCGCCGGGGGGATGCCCACCCCATGGTCCTCGACAACCACCACCGCCCATGACCCGTCGTGCTGCGCTTCCCGCCGCAGCGAGATGGTGATGTCGCCTCCGTCGGGACTGTATTTGATCGCGTTGCCGAGCAGATTCGCGATCACCCGCTCCAGCCGCGGCTCATCCCACGACCCGACCAGGGTTGGCTCCGCGCTGACGGCGCGCACGTGGTGGCGCTCATTCACCCGGTCCGCCTCGTCCACCAGCCGCCGCACCAGATCGACCAGATCCACCGGTTGACGATGCAGCGCGAGCGGCTGGTTGCCGCGCATCCGAAAGACATCGACCAGATCGTCGATCATCAATCCCATACGCTGCGCTCCTCCATCGATCCCATCGATGGAGGAGCGCAGCTTCTCCGGGGTCATCGCCGTGCCCTTGTCCAGCCGCCGCTGCAACAACTGAGCCTGTCCCCGCACCGCCGCCAGCGGGTTCTTGAGATCGTGAGCGACCGTGGAGAGGAATATCTCCTGAGTTTGCTCGAACGCGCGCCGCTCCGAAACATCCCGCATCGAGGCGACGAAGGTGCGCCCGGTCGGCAGATCGAGCGCGGCGACCCACGCTTCCACCGGCAGCGTGGAACCGTCGGCGCAGCGCAGATCGGATTCGCCGCGCCACTCGCCGGTCGCCTGTAGCGCGGCGAACTGCGCTTCGGCCGTCTCGATGTCATCGGCGGTCAGATCGAGCGCGTGCATCCCCAGCAGCCGCGGCAGATCGAATCCGCTCATGGCCCGGAGCGCCGGGTTGGCGGCGACGATCATCCCTCCGTGCTCGAACAGCATGATGCCGTCCCGCGTGCCCTCGAATAATCCCCGATAACGCGCCTCGGCAGCCTGCGCGTCGCGATAGA
>JADLCW010000519.1 GCA_020847015.1 Thermomicrobiales bacterium
CGGCTGTAGATGTTCCAGTCGATCCGGCGGAAGTCATCGCCGATGCTGTATGACTTGAAATCGGCGAACTCGGGGGAGGAGCCGCGCCGGAGCGACCGGTGCTCGCCAGCCAGGCCAGACGACCGGACGCGGCGCGGGGTGAGTGAAAGCCGCCGCACCTGCGAGAGCAGCGCCTCGTCGAACAGCTCCTCACGCTTCTGCGGGGTGACGGCCTGCGGTTGGTCCCTTGTGGCGCGTCGCAGGCGCATGGTCAGCTCCCATCCCGGGAAAAGTAGTTCTCCACGATCGTCTGATAGTCATCGGGCACGCGGTTGCTCTGCGGGCCGGCGGTCGCCACCGGCGCCTGGGTCGCCTCGCCGCCGGCCACCATCACCCCGGCCCCGGAGCCGAGACTCGACGCGCTGCCACCGCCGCCCAGCTGGATCGACTCGCCGCCGCCCTGGTCCTGCAGCTCGACCGAAGAGTTCGGGACCGTCGTGGGCGCACTGCCGGCGCCGCTCGGTGTCGGCGCGGCGGCGACGCTGGTGCCGGTCGGGGCGGCGGAGGGCGTTTGCTCGCCCGTCGCGCCCGCGCCGTCGGCGGACTGCTGCTCTTCCTGGCTCTGTGGCGGCGTTTGCTGGTTGCCGCCGGAGGCGCCGCCGCCCTGCGCTTGACTGACGTTGCTCAGCGAGTCATCGCCGCCGCTGGACATGCCGGGTTCGGCGTCAGGATTCCCATCGCCGGGCTGGCTGCCGCCTTCCGCGCTGTCGGCATCGCTCTCGCCGGATTGTTGGCCGCTGCCGTCGGTTTCGCCCCCGGCCTGGCTCTGATCGCCGGCCTGCGCCGCCGATTGCGATCCGGGCTGGCTCTGCGAGCCCGAGGATTCGTCTGATGACGCGCCCTGCTGGCCCGATTCCGATCCCGACTCCGACTGCTCCATCTCCTGACCGGAATCGGCCGATCCCGGCTGGGCGTCCGCGCCGCTGGAACTGGAGCTATTGCCCGGCTGACCCGGCTCACCGCCGGTCTGGTTTGACGGGTTGGGGTCGCTCTGGCTGGCGCCGCCCTGCTGCCCGCCTTGCTGATTCGGCGCCTGGGCGGCATCCGCGCCTTGCTGCTGGTTGGAGGCGGCCTCCTGGGCCTGCTGCATCTGGTTGTTGAGTTCCTCTTGCGGCACCACCGACTCGCCGGCCAGCTCCACCGCGTCTCCGAGGTCCTGCATGCCGGATTGCGCGGCTTCTCCGCCTTGCTGCAGTCCATCGCTCGCCTGACTGGCGGCGTTGCTGAGCGAGGGGGAGGATTGCTCCATCGCGCCGGCCGCCTGGTCGAGCGCGGAGGCCAGCTCGTCCCGCGATTCCTGGGGCAGCGACCCGGCCTGGCCGGCGAGATCGCGCAGGATTTGCGCGGCGGTTTCGTAATCGCCGGCCCGGATCGCGTCGGCCGCCGGCTGGGTCAGCGCGTTGTCGTCGAGCGCATCGGCCAGCGCATTGAGCGCTGCCTGGGCATCCTGGGAAAGCGCCGCGCTCGCTTCCACTTCCTGGACGGTCGGGGGGCGCTGGTTAGGATCGGCGTAGCTCTCCGCGGCCGCGGCGGTTCGCCGCTCGGCGGCCGGCACGAACGGGGGAACCTGCGATTCGCTCAGTTCCGGCAGCCCACCGCCGACCCCCCGCAGGAAGAGGAGCGCCATCATGAACAGCCCGGACATGATCGCCAGCGAGATTTCCCGCGACGGCAGGTGGAGCCGGAAGCGGGGATCACCCTTGAGCCCGATGGCGACGTTCGCCGCGTCGGCCAGCTGCAAGTAGGGGAGGGGAGCTCGCGCGCCGGCCGCCGGCGCCGGGCGGTGGAGCGATTCCAGCGCGGTCGTCATCCGGTCGTGGAGCGCGAAGGTCTGGTCGAGCATGGTGGCGACCCGAATCCGATCGGGCCGCAGGAACCAGGCGAGCAGAAGCGCCAGCGGCACGGTGATGGCCCAGACCCAGACGAATCGCTCCGGCGACCAATCCTCGTCCCGGATGATCTGGATGATCGCCACGATCGAGCCGAGCGCGAACGGCAGCCACAAGCCGCGGGCGATGGCCGCCAGCAGGATGTTCCACCAGACCCGGCGGCCGATGGCATCGAGCGCGTTGGTGACTTCCCGGGCCGCCGGGGCATCGGGCGTCGGCGGCGACGCTGTTTCCTTCGGCAACCAGGGGGCCGGCAATTCACCGCCGAACCAGATGGGGAACCAAAGCAGCCGCCAGAGCACGAGCCGCGGCCCCAGCCGCTGAAGATGGGCCCGCCAGCGCTTCAGGCGTTCCGGCGCGGCGGCGATCTCGGTCGTGTCAATGGGGAGGTGGATGCGGCTGGCCATCGTCACTCGCTCCGGTCGCTGGTCGCGGGAACGACCGGTCTCAACCGTTCGGGCCAGCGCATGGTCTGGTTGACGCCATGCTTGCGCCAGAGGAGCAGCCAGATCAGGGAAATGACCGCCAGACCGCCGAGCAGCAACACCAACCGGCGCTGGCGCTCATCGATACGGTCGAGCACGAGCGTGGTCGCCTCCAGCCGGTCGGCATCGCCGAGCTGGGCGAAAGTGGCGCCGGCCGCGAGGGCATCATCGCGGGCCCGGGGAAACTCAGTCCAGGAGCCCGCCAGTCGGTTGGCGTTGTCGAGCTGCGCGATCGCGGTGAGACCACGGTTGGTGAGATCGCGATAGGCCGTGAGCACCGCCGTCGGCCGCTGATCGGGCGGGAGGCGCGCGTACTGCGCTTCCGCCTGGGTGAGCAGATCGCCGGCCCCGGCGTAGTTGAACTGGCGAAGCGCGTCTTCCGTCTGGGTCATCAGCGCTTCGGCCTGCAGGCCGACATCACATTGGGTGAGCAGGGTGGAGACGGTTTGCAGGCTCACCTCGTCGCCGATCTCGGAGAAGAGACGCTGCGACCGCTCCAGCATCGCCTTGGCGGCGGCGTAGTTCCCCCGCTCGAGCAGGGCGCGGGCGGGATCGAGATCGAACCCGGCAATGATATTGGTCTTCCAGCCACTGTTCGTCCAGCGCGAGAGATCATCGCGCCAGGCGCTTTCGATCTCGTTGGCGGGCAGGCGGTACCCGGTTTGCAGCGCCATCCGCCAGTCGGTTGTGGTGGCGGACGCGTTCAGGAACGCCCGGTAGGCGCTGATGCCGTAATGATCGATCAGGAACGCCGTGACCGCGTACTGCTCGGCGACGGCGAGATCGGTTGACGCCATCTCCCCGGTGACCGTGCGGTGAAGATCGGCCCAGGAGAGCAGCCCGCCCTGCGCATTGGCGTTCTGGAGCAGCGCGGCGTAACGGGAGAGCACGGGCGTGAGCGGCTCGCGGGCGTAGAGGGTGAAGCCCTCGGTGAAAGCCGGCGCCAGCTGGCCGTTCGTGGCCTCGATCGCGAGCCGGCGGGCGATCGCGCTGCTGAAGGCGTTGTCCGCTTCCACCGGCGTCAGCGCGGTCAGAATTACGCCATCGACGAGAAGCGAGTGATCGGCGGGATCGAGCGTGATCGCGGGCGCGGAGGGATCCGCTCCGCCGGCGCCGGCCGTGATCCAGATATCGACCGGCGCGGAGACGGCGATGCCGAGCACCAGGGCAAGCTCGTGGATCGACGTATCGAGCAGTTCAGCGTTGGTGGCGGTGAAGAGATCGGGCGCCAGCTGCGGATGCTCGGACAGGGCGGGATCGAAATGAAGCGCGGCCTGGTTGGTAAAGCGAACCGTCCAGGTTTCGCCGCCCGCCGGAGCCGCCTGGGCGGTGACCGGAGCCAGAACGGGGAGCAGGGTGAGCACCAGCGCAGCCAGGAGCCAGCGACGCGACCCGGGGATGATGAAACGAATGTGCCACGTGCGCATGGCGCTTGCTCCACCTGCGGCGCCAGGGCATCCCGTCGTCAGCGGCGGGCGTCTTCCTGAGGAGATCGGGTCCGTCGATCTGCTTGGCGCGTGGAACGAGTGTACTCCAGCGCGGGGAGAAACGCGCTAGTGGCGGCGACGGAGCGGTGGGTTGGTCGCAGGTGGTTCTCCCGGCGTTGAAACGCACGTCTTGACCCACATCTCATGCGGACGGTGCCGACACCTTCGTCGATGGTCACGGCGGCGCCCTGAGATCCGACTCAGGGCTAGCCAACGGACGGTCCTCCGGACCTGATGGCACCGCGCGCTTGGCGCTTTGAAACCCCGGAGGGGTGCTCATTTCCTAGTCCTGATTCGGATCTCAGGGTACCGCCGACGCCGATCGGCACATCCGGCACCTCGGTTCCAGGATGTGGTGTCGGTAACGATCGACGTTTCATCGCCGGGTATCAGCTATTCGTAAACGTCACTTCCGGTGGGCCATCCGGCACGTCGCGCTCGACGGCGTCGGCGAAGAAGGCGGGGGCGACGTCGCGGAGGGCGCGGAAGATTTCGTAGGCGAATTCGCGGATGCCGAGATCGGCGTGCTCGCCGGTGCGCAGGGTGATGATGTGGCGGGCGGCGCGGGCATTGAGGGTGATCATGCCGTCGCTGGCGCGGCAGCCGGGCAGGAAGCCGCGGGCGGCCTCTTTCATCCGTTTCCGCTTGAGGGTGCCTTCATCGCCTTCCGATTCGGCCAGCCGGCGCAGCTCTTCGTATGCCTCGACCTGCCGCATGATGCCGGCCTTGAAGATCTCCATCGCCTCGGGCGTTTCCCGCAGCCGGGGCGGCACCACGAAGCGGAGATGCTTGTCGGTGAAGCGGGTCGATTCCCACGAGTAGCCGGTGCCCGCGCGGTGGCGGACGAACTCCAGCTGGATATCGCGCGCCACATCGGCGCAGAGCAGGTTGAACGAGACGTGCTCGATCAC
>JADLCW010000520.1 GCA_020847015.1 Thermomicrobiales bacterium
ACGGCAAGCTGTTCGGGCTGCCCTACTTCGTGTCCATCCGCGGCACGATCATGGCCAACAACGCCATCCTCTCCAAGGCCGGCATCACCGCCGAGCAGTACCCCAAAACTTGGGCCGAACTGTACGATCAGGTGCGCCAGCTCAAGAAGGACGGCGTCGTCGACGTGCCGCTGCTGCCCCACTGGTTCGCCGCCGGGGTGTGGTTCGGCGTCTCCTGGGGCTACCTGTTCGAATGCCTCAACACCGGCGCCGTGCTCTTCGATGACAACAATCAGCCCGTCTTCGACGATCAGACCCTGGAAATTCTCGTCAACTGGCGCAAGCTGACCGAAGAGAAGCTGATTCCCGAGAGCGTCTTCACCATGGGCGAGGCCGACTACATCGACGCCTTCGCCAAGGGCACCTACGCCTACAGCCCGCAGCAGGTGTACGATCTCAAGGTCTTCAACGACCCCAACGCCTCGCAAGTGGCCGGGCAGGTCGCCCCGGTGCCGGTCGTCGATCAGCCGTGGGGGCTCATTGACGAGGGCATCTACGTCATCGCCAACCGCAACCAGGCCGAGGATCGGCTGGCCCGCGACTACCGTCTGGGCGGTTTCTTCGGCTACCGCGACGAGATCGAGGGCGGCGAGCTGTACGTCGCCAAGCGCTGGGCGATCGAAGCCGCGCTCAACTCCGGCTACAAGGAGATTCTCCAGGACCCGGAGGTCATCGCCGCCTACAACAGCTGGCTGCCCGACCCGTCCATGATGGGCTCCATCGAGGGCGTGGTGAACGCCGGCCAGTTCCCCAAGGCCTGGCAGACTTTCTGGTGGGAGGAGTGGAACTCCCAGGCGATGACCGATCTGCCCAAGGCGATTCTCGGTCAATCTCCGGTGGAAGAAGTCCACGCCAACCTCAAGAAGCTGGCGGAAGACCTCGTCGCGCGCTACCAGTAACCGCGTTCGGCGCGGAGGGCGGCTGTCGTCGCCCTCCGCGCGTCACGGATTGGACATCATGGCGACCCGCACCGATTATGCCGCGACGACCACCACGCCGGAGACGCGGACGCGCTGGAGTTCGTCTCGCCTCAGTGAGGGCCAGTTCGCCAGCTTGCTGGCGCTGCCGGTCATCATCGTGTTGCTTGCGGTCGTCGCCTATCCGACCGTCTACTCGCTCTGGATGAGCTTTCAGCATATCGATCTGATTTTCAAGCGCACCGATGCGGTCGGCTTCGCCAACTACGTTACCGCGCTGACCCCGCCAGGGGTTTGGCACTCGGTCTGGGTCACGCTCTACTACACGGTGCTGGTGACCGTGTTCGCGCTGGTCATCGCCGTCGGCGGGGCGCTGCTGCTGAACGAAAAATTCCGGGGACGCGGTTTTCTCATGGCGCTCGTGATCCTGCCCTGGGCCGTCTCCCTCTACGCCACCGCCATCGTCTGGAAATACATCTACAGCCCCGAGTGGGGGCTGCTCAACGCCGTGCTGCTCCGCATCGGAGCCATCAAGGAACCGATATTGTTTCTGTCCGAGAAGGGAGCGGTGCCGTCCATCGCCATCGCGCACGCCTGGCAGATCGCTCCGCTCGGTCTCTATTTCGTGCTCGCTACGCTGCAGGTCATTCCGGAAGATCTCTACAAGGCGGCCAAGGTCGACCGGCTCGGCCCCGTCGGCCGCTTCCGCCACGTCGTGCTGCCCTATATCAAGATGCCGCTGGCCATCGTCATGGTGATGATCACCGTCGAAGCCGCCCGCGTCTTCGATCTCATTTTCTTCATGACCAACGGTGGTCCCGGCGATGCTTCCACCACCCTCACCTGGGATGTCTACCGGCAAAGCTTCGTCAACCGCGATCTCGGCTACGGGTCCGCCATCGGCTGGATTTTGGTGCTCATCATCACCGTCATCACGACGATTTACTTCATCCTGATGTTCACCAACCGCTCGCAGCGCGCGAGCAGTCAGGCGGATGCCGCCGCGCCGGCGGCCTGACCCGCGCACGACCGAGGATGGGGTTCCAGAGATGAACTGGCGTCGCTTTTGGCTCTACGTAGGCGCGATCGTGCTGGCCATCTGGACGATCGTGCCGATCTACTGGCTCTTGAACATGTCGCTGATGTTCAAGCCGGAGCTGCTGTCCGTTCCCACGCACCTGTTTCCGCAGCAGCCCACCATCAGCAACTACACGCGGTTGTTCGGTGTCACGGCGATCGGACCTGGCGGCGAGCTGCCGCCCATCGGGCAGGCGGCGATGATCCGGCGCGGTCTCGTCAACAGCGCCGTCATCGCGGTGACCGTCACCGTGCTCACCATGGCGATCGCGCTGCCGCTCGCCTACGCGCTGGGGCGGCTGCAATTCCGGGGGCGCAGCGGACTACTCTTCGGGGTCATCATTACCCGTTCCTATCCCCCGATTTCGATCGTTGTGCCGTTTTTCTACCTGTACTCGCAAATCGGCTTGCAGGGCACCACGCGCGGGCTGGTGATCATCTACCTGACGCTCACCATCCCGATGATCGTCTGGGTGATGACCAGTTTCTTCTCCTCGCTGCCGCGTACGGTGGAAGCCGCCGCCCGCGTGGACGGCAACACCCGCTGGCAAACCTTCTTGCGGGTGATTTTGCCGATGTCGTGGCCCGGCATCGCCGTCGCCGTGGCGATCAGTTTCATGGTCTGCTGGAACGAGTTCGCCTTCTCCCAGATTCTGGCCGCCGGCTCGCGAGCGCAGACGTTCCCGCCGGCGCTGGCCGGCATGTTCTTCCAGGTGTCGCAGCCGAACGAGATGGCGGCCGCCTCGATTCTGGCGATCATCCCGCCTGCCATCCTCGCCTATATTTTCCAGCGCCGCATCCGCAATCTCAATCTGGTCGATCCGCTCTAGTCAAGCCGTGGCCCCGGCCATCGGCCCAGATCCAGTGAGGGTTCTATGACCGCATCGCTCGCCCAGCAACCGATCGCCGCCCACACCGCTGCGGACACCGAGGCGATCCGCTTCGTCGGCGTCTCCAAGCAG
>JADLCW010000521.1 GCA_020847015.1 Thermomicrobiales bacterium
ATGGATCGCCCCGGCGTTCAGCGCCGTCAACGCGATCCGCGTCGTGTTCTACCTGCCGCAGATCGTCGCCGTGGCGCGCAGCGTGGATGGCGCGCGCGACATCGCGCTGTGCACCAGGGCCATGTGGGCTCGATGAACTGAGATTCCAGCTCACGGCGCCCAGAGCTTCGCGAACGCGAACGACAACTGCCGGCAATCCTGTGCAGGCTTCTGGAGGCGACGCAGAAGGGGCCAGTGGCCTGGCGCTCGCTTGGGTTTGCCTTGTGCGGCCTTCACGGATCGTGCTCGAACACCGAGCCGAATTGCCGCCGTAGTTCCGCCTTGATGATCTTCCCGAGCGAGTTCTTCGGCAGCGAATCGACGATCTCGACCGAGCGCGGCTTCTTGTAGCCCGCCAGCCGCTCGCGACAGAAGTCGATCACGTCGGTCTGACTGAGGGTGAACCCGGGCCGCGGCACGACCAGGGCCTTGACCGATTCGCCCCACAGCGGGTCAGCCACCCCGATCACCGCGGCCTCGAGGATGCCCGGGTGGGTGCAGAGCACTTCCTCGATTTCGCGCGGGTAGATGTTGACGCCGCCGCTGATGATCATGTCCTTCTTCCGGCCGACGAGGTAGAGAAAGCCATCGTCGTCGCGCCGGGCCAGGTCGCCGGTGTGGAGCCAGCCGTTTCTCAGCGTTTCGGCGGTGGACTCGGGGTCGCCGAAGTAGCCCTTCATCACTGTCGGGCCGCTGACGACGATCTCGCCGACCTCGCCGGCAGGCACTTCGGTGTCTTCCCCGTCGAACAGGCGGATATCGTTCAGGAAGAACGCGCGGCCGATGCTGCCCGGCCTTCGCAACGCATCGCCTGGCTTCAGGCAGGCGACGCTGCCGGTGGATTCGGTCTGTCCGTAGCTGTCGCAGATGCCGACCCCCGGGAAGCGCTGCATCAGGCGCGCCTTCAACTCGACCGGCAGCACGCCGCCTCCGGTGATGATCAGGCGCAGCGACCCGGCGTGTGCCAGCAGCGGATCGGGCAGATCCAGGATCAGCGCGCACATCGTCGGCACCAGCACCGCGCGGGTCGCATGTTCGCGTGCGAGCACCGCCATGAAGGTCGGCGCATCGAACGACTTCATCAGCACCAGCGTGTCGGCGGCGAGGACCGTCCGCGGCAACGTCGCAAGCCCTCCGCCATGGAACAGCGGCGCGGGGTAGAGATCGACGTCGTCGAACCGGACATCCCATTCGACGATGTGGTTGATCGCCTGAAAGAAGACGTTCCGGTGCGTCAGCACGACGCCTTTCGGGATCCCGGTGGTTCCGGAGGTGAAGAGGATGCAGGCATCGTCGTCTTCGCCGACTTCGACTCCCGCGCTGCCACGGCCGGGCGCGGACAGGAGACTCTCGTAGGCAATCGAGCCGGGCGCGCCCGAAGCTCCGACCGCAACCAGCGTCAGCGGCTGTCGCGCAGCCGGATCGAGGGCGGCGACCGCACCCGACAGGTCGTCGTCGAAGATCAGCCAGCGCGATCCGGTCTTGCGGATCAGTGGGCTCAGCTCGGCGGCCTTGAGCCGCGCGTTGAGCACCACCAGCGTCGCGCCGGTCTTCAGCACCCCGAAGTAGATCTCGGCAAACTCGATGCGGTTGGTCATCAGCAAGGCCACCTTGTCGCCGCGCGAGAGCCCCGCAGCGCGCAGCGCGGCGGCGAGCCGGTCGGCGCGATCGAGGAGTTCGGCGTAGGTGAGCGAACGATCCTCCACGACCACCGCCTTCTTCCGCGGGCACTTCGAGGCCGCCCTGTCCAGCGCGGCGATCACCGTCGGCGCATGGCTCATCGATGCCACCAGGCGACGTCTCGTGAACCCATGCGCATGGCTGGCGCGCAGGTTGGCGCTACGGCGCCAGACGGCCAGGCAGCCACAGAGCGATCGGGGGGAACGCGAGCACCACCGCCATGATCACGAACTGGCAGAGCATGAAAGGCAGCGAGCCACGGATGATGGCAGACAAGGCCACGTCCGGGGCGATCTGGCGCGCGATGAACAGATGCACGCCGACCGGGGGCGTGATCACCGCCAGCTCCGCCTGCAGGATCACCAGCACACCGAACCAGATCGGATCCACCCCCAGCGCCTTGACGATCGGAAAGAAGAACGGCAGCGTCAGCATGATCATGCCGACAGTGTCCATGAACATCCCGAGGATCGTCATGATCCCGAGCATCACGATCACGACCAGAAGCGGCGACACGTCGAGCCCCTTCAGCGCACCGACCATCGCGAACGGTATGCCGGCGAACGCCAGGAAGCGGCTGTAGAGCAGACCGCCGATGATGATCAGGTAGATCATGCAGCTGATCCTCACCGACGAAGTCAGCGCCTGGTTCAGCACGTTCCACTTGAGTTGCCGGTAGGCGGCCAGCAGCGCCAGCGCGCACAGCGCGCCGAGCGCCGACGCTTCGTTGACGGTGACCAGGCCCGAATAGATCCCGCCCAGCACGACCACGATCAGCACGCCAAAGGGGCCGATCGACTTCAACGAGGCGAGCCGCGCGGACCACGGCGGTGGCTTGTCGACCGCCGTCACCATCGACGGATTGCGCCGCGCCACCAGCCAGGCCGTGACCATGAACAGGCCTGCGCTCAGCAGGCCAGGGCCAACCCCGGCGAACAGCATCCGGCTCACCGACTGATCGGTGACCAGCGCGTAGAACACCGCCATCGCGCTCGGCGGAATCAGCGCCGCCAGAGTCCCGGCCACCACCACGGTGCCGGCCGCGAAGCCGCCGTCGTAGCCGTGGCGGCGCATCTCGGCGATCGACAGGCGCCCCATGGTCGCGGTGGCAGCGACGCTCGAGCCCGAGACGGCGGCGAAGAACGCGCTGGCGCCGATCGCCGACATCGCGAGCCCGCCCGGCAGCCGGCCGAACCACAGGCGCGCGGCCGCATAGGCCTGGCGGGCGAATCCGGCGCTCGCGACCAGTTCGCCCATCAGGATGAACATCGGAATCACCACCAGCGAGAAACTCGCCACGGTCGCATACGGGATGGTTGCCAGCAGGCCCATCGCCGGCCCCGTGCCGCCGATGAGCAGCAGTCCGCCCGCTCCCACCAGCGCCATGCTGAACGCCACCGGCAGACCCAGCAGCAGAAGGGCCAGCAACACTGCTCCCGACACGAAGCCGGCTGCCGCGGCGCTCACGCCACAGGCTCCGCAGGGGGCTTCGCTTCAGCGCGCGGTTCGGTCGAAGCGCCGCACAACGACGCGACCGCACGCACGAGCTCGTACAGCAGCTGAACCGAGAGCAGCAGACTGCCGAGCGCGACCAGGAACCGCGACGGATAGATCGGGAAGGGGATCAGCCCGGCGGAGTATTCGCCCATCTGCCAGCTCCTGATCGCCATGCCGCCGGTGGCCCACGACACGGTGGCGAACAGCAGCAGCCCGAGCGCCGCGGTGAACGCCTGCAGTGCGAAGCGAGGCTTGCCGCGCAACCGCCCGGTGACAATGTCCACCGCGACGTGCCCCCGCGCGGCCTGGGTTCCGGCCAGACTCAGGAACACCGAGAACACCAGCAGGAGTTCGACGCCTTCTAGAGTTCCCGTGAGGGGGTGATTCAACGTATAGCGAAGAATGGCGTCGGCGCTGACGCCGAACATGATCGCCAGCAGCGCCAGGTTCGCGCCGACGCCAAGCCAGCGCCAGCAGGCGTCGAGCGCGCGCTCGATCCGCGCCGGGAATGAACTCACCGCCGGGTCAGTGCGCGTTCTTCTTCTGCAGCTCGAGGTACCGCCGCAGCGCTTCGCTGGCCGGGAAGCCCTTGGCGTCCATCGCCTTGGCCCAGGTGTCCCACAGCGATGACATCGCCGCATGCAGCTTCTCGCGGTTCGCTGCGTCCCACGAGTAGAAGCGGACGCCCTTGGCCTCCATCTCCTTGATCGCGTCGTGCATCTCCTTCTCGTAGAGTTCGGCGAGGTTCTCGGCGAAGTTGCGCTGGCCGGCCTCGCGCATCGCGAGCTGGATGTCCTTGGGCAGGCCGTCCCACACCCGTTTGTTGACGATGACGAGCTGGCCCGCAGGTGCGCCCAGGTTGATTCGCGAGTGATGCTTGGCCACTTCGTACAGCTTGGCGTCGCGGTTGGCCGAGACGAACCCGACGTTGGCGTCGAGCGTGCCGCGCGAGAGCGACTCGTACACCTCGGGCCAGGGCATGGCCACCGGCGTGCCGCCGAACCCGCTGATGAGCTGGGGCCATTCGCGGCCGATCACACGGACTTTCAGGCCCTTGAGCGCCGCGAGGTCGGGGATCGGCTTGGTCGAGATGATCTCCTGATCGGAGACGCCCCAGCTGAACAGCGGCTCGACACCCAGCTTTCGGAGATCGTCGCGAAAGAAGCCGAAGTCTCCGGTCAGGATCAGTTCGTTCGATGCGCGGATCGCCGGGCGAAATGCCGGGCTGATCCCCGGCAGGTTGAACAGCGCGAGGGTTGGCGAAATAGCCGGGTTGTACGCCTGCACCCAGATTCCGATGTCGGCGACGCCGGATCGCGTGCCCTCGAAGATCTCGGCGGCCTTGAGCAGCGACTCGGCCGGAAAGTACTCGAACTTGACCTTGCCCTGCGTTCGCTTCTCGACGTCGTCGGCCCATGCGCGGGTCAGACGCGGACGCGACGCAGTCGCCGGCTGGAAGTCGGCGATCTTCAGCACGACCGGCGCCGATGGGGTCTGCGTCCATCCGGTACTGCCGGATGCTGCCATCGTCAACGACAGCACCAGCCTCACAACTCGCACGATCGACGGCACGGTTGATCCTCCTGGAAGCCCAATTCTTTTCCGAGCGCCGGCGCGGCTCGCGGCTGTTGGTGGCGGGCTCACGCCCCTTTCAGCCAAAGACGCCTTCTTTCGAAGCGAAAACGTGGTCGTCCGGCGGGCTGCGAGGCATGATAGACAGCGTCACTTGCTTGTCAAGCGTTACTCAGAGATGGTGACGATCGCCGCTGTGGGTGCGCTGGAGTTGGCGATCTGCAAGCGATTCGACCGACTCCCGGACGGCCCGAGCAGCTTCGCCGTGGCGTCGATTGGTTCCCAAGCCTGTGCTGCGCGCCGTTCGTTCCAGTGCGGATATCCTTGGCGATCTGCCGAAGGAGAACACCATGTTCAGTCGGGTTCTGTTTCCCACCGATGGCTCAGACGTCTCCCTTTCGGCGGCCGATGCCGCCATCACGATGGCCAAGCTCGGCGGGGCGCCGTTGCAGCCGGTGTACGTGGTCGAACCGTACCCGTTTACCGGCATCGGAGTGGCGCGGCCGGCGGGGTTCGACGACTACATGGCGGCGTC
>JADLCW010000522.1 GCA_020847015.1 Thermomicrobiales bacterium
GCCTGCAGCATCACCATCGCGCTGCTCAGCGTGGAATTCGGCTGGAGCATCTGGGCGGCGATTCTGGCGTCGTTCGTGCTGGCGATGGCGCTGGGGGTGTTCAACGGGGTGCTCGTGCTGCGCACGGGGCTACCCTCGTTCATCGTCACGCTGGGCACGTTGTTCATGGTGCGCGGGGCCACCATCGGCATCACCCGCTCCGTCACCGGGCGCACCCAGGTGGGGGGCGTGGGCAATGTGCCGGGCATCGAAGGGGCGCAGAAGCTGTTCGCCTCCGCCATCCCCATCGGCGGGGCGAACTTCGCCATCTCCATCGTGTGGTGGGTGCTGGTCGTGGCGCTGGGCAGCTATCTGCTGCTGCGGACCCGCTTCGGCAACTGGATCTTCGGTGTCGGCGGCAGCTTTCAGGCGGCGCGCAACGTCGGGGTGCCGGTGACGCTGGTCAAGATCGCCCTCTTCATGCTGACCGCCGGGTCAGCCTGGCTGGTGTCCACGATTCAGGTCGTCACCTTCAGCGGAGCCGATGTGCTGCGCGGGCAGTATCGCGAGTTCTACGCGATCATCGCCGCCGTCATCGGCGGCAACCTGCTCACCGGCGGCTACGGCAGCGTGGTCGGAGCCGCCTTCGGGGCGCTCATCGTCGGCATGATCCAGCAGGGTGTGGTTTTCGCCGGGGTCGATGCCGACTGGGTGCAATTCTTCCTGGGAGCCATGCTGCTGGCGGCGGTGCTGGTCAACCGCGCCATCCGCTTCCGGGTGACAGGGGGCCGCGAATGAGCGCCCGCGCCGGCGAAACGCCGCTGCTGGAAGTTCGCGACGTCTCCAAGTATTTCGGCAACGTCATCGCGCTGAAAGACATCTCCATGAGCGTGTACGCCGGGGAGGTGATGTGTCTGCTCGGCGACAACGGGGCCGGCAAATCGACCTTGATCAAGATCCTCTCCGGGGTCTACCAGCCAGACGAGGGCGACTATCTGGTCGAAGGCCGCCCGGTGCATTTCCATTCGCCGCGCGACGCGCTGAGCGAGGGCATCGCCACCGTCTACCAGGATTTGGCGATGATTCCGCTGCTGAGCATCGCCCGCAACTTCTTCCTCGGTTCCGAACCGACGGTTGGGGTCTGGCCGTTCAAGCGCTTCGATCTGCGTCGCGCCGATCGTGTCACGCGCGAGGAGATGGCCAAAATGGGCATCGCCGTGCGCGACACCGAACAGCCGGTGGGGACGCTCTCCGGCGGCGAGCGGCAAAGCGTGGCGATCGCTCGCGCGGTCTATTTCGGCGCGAAGGTGCTGATTCTGGACGAGCCGACCGCCGCGCTGGGGGTGAAGGAAGCGGGGATCGTGCTGCGCTACATCGCGCAAGCGCGGGCGCGCGGGTTGGGGGTGGTGTTCATCACCCACAATGTCCACCACGCCTACCCCATCGGCGACCGTTTCACGCTGCTGAATCGGGGGCGCAGCTACGGCACCTTCAGCAAGCGCGATGTCACCCGCGAGGACGTGGTGCAGATGATGGCCGGCGGCGAAGAGCTGGAGGAACTCGGCCACGAACTGGAGGAGTTCGCCCGCGCCGACACGGCCGCCTCGGCGAAGCTGGCCGAAGTGGGACGGGCGTTTGAAGCGGAGTCGAGAGCGATGAGTCAGGCGTCGGATGTCCGCGAACAGACGTAGCGAACGGCAGCGCCGCGGTTTTCCCGACTGCGCGATCGCCCCGCGCCGATCCACTTCTGATTGTTGATGTCGCGATTTGAAAGGATCTTCCATGCGCGTGGCCAACGCGCCCTGCTCGTGGGGGGCGCTGGAATTCGAGGGATTGACGGCGGCGGAACCGGCCGACTTCGCCACCGTGCTCGACGAGATTCGCGCGACGGGCTACGACGGAACCGAACTGGGCGACTGGGGTTTCATGCCGACCGAGCCGGCGGCGCTGACCGGGGAACTGAACCGGCGCGCGCTCGCCATGGTGGGCGCCTTCGTGCCGGTACGGCTAGCCGACCCGGCCGCGCATGCGTCCGGCGCGCTCCGGGCGGTGCAAACTGCCCGGTTACTGGCCGCGGTGGCCACGCCGGAGAGTCGCCCCGGCCCCGTGCTCGTGCTGGCCGACGACAACGGCAGCGATCCCGGGCGCACCCGCAACGCCGGTCGCATCACTCCGGAGCTGGCGCTGCCCGATGCGGATTGGGTCATCCTGGCGCACGGAGCGAATGAGATCGCCCGGGCCGTGCGCGCGGAAACGGGGCTGCCGCTGGCGTTCCATCCGCACAGCGCCGGCTGGGTGGAAACACCGGCCGAGATCGCGCGGTTCGCCGCCGCCACCGACCCCGATCTGGTCGGGTTGGTGTTCGACACCGGTCACCTTACCTACGGGCAGGGACCGTATCCGGACCCGAGCGAGCTCCTCCACCTGCTGGATGCGCTCGGCGACCGGGTGCGCCTCGTTCATTTCAAGGATTGCTCGCCGCAGATCGCCGAGCGCGCCCGCGCCGCGGAGTGGGACTATTTCACCGCCATTCGCCACGGCGTGTTCTGCGAACTGGGTCAGGGGGCGGTCGATTTTCCGGCCATCATCGGGCGCCTGCGCGAGCGCGGCTACGCCGGCTGGATCGTCGTCGAGCAGGATGTGCTGCCGGGCATGGGCGCGCCGAAGGAGAGCGCCGCCCGCAACCGCGCGTATCTGCGGGGGATCGGGGTGTAGGACGGGAGTCGGGAGTCGCACGAAATCCGGCTGAGGCATTTTGGGGCCGCGGGGAGTTCCGCTGCCTCCGCCGGAGGTCCATTGCGCCTCGCCGCCCGCGCTCGCGCCGCGCCGCGCCCCCGGGCGGGTGCGCCGGCTGGCCCATTGCGACAACACCAACGGTCCCGATCGCCGCCATGCCAACCCCGACGCCGCCCCGCTGCTGGATGCGGCCGCCAAGGCCGATCTGGGCGCGGCCTTGACGGCGCTGTCCTTGGCGGCGAGGTCTGGACGTGTCGGCTCGCGGCGGGCTGAATGGCATAGCGGCTGAATCGACCGGTCACCGAGCGGCGCGGCCGGGAGCAATTGCGCCGCCTTGGCTTCAGCCTATGGCAGCCGTGGCGACGGGCAATCCGGGCCGGTGCGCCTCTGGGAAAAAAGAGGCTGGGCGCCCGGCGCGACGCCGTAACCGTCGCCTATCCCGA
>JADLCW010000523.1 GCA_020847015.1 Thermomicrobiales bacterium
CAGCATGCCTATTATGGCAGCAATTTCGAGCGGCTGGTGGAGGTCAAGCAGGCGTGGGATCCGGACGCACTGTTCCGCTTCCCGCAAAGCATCCCAACCCGGATTTGAACCTGCTGAATTCTCCGCATGAACGCGGCTACGGAGCGCCCAGGTCCTCCCAGGTGGACTCGCGGCCGAACAATTGGCGCTCCAGCCGCGCCTGCCGATTCATAGCGGCCTGGTAGCGCTCGTGGTTGGCGTGATTCGGCGGTATCGCGCGACCGTCGGCGGCGGGATCTGGCAGATCGGCGAGGCTGGGGATGATGCCGGCGGCGACCAACGCCATCGCGGCCGCGCCGCGCGCCGTCACCTCATCGTCGGCTGGCAGCGCGATCAGCGGCGCGCCCAACGTGTCGGCCACGATGTGCAGCCACGCCGGCGACGACAGAATGGCGGCGCCGCCAGCCACGATCTGAGGATCTGGATCGGCGAGTGGGCGCAGATCGGCGTAGATGGCGGCGAAGCGGAAGGCGACCGCCTCCATGGCGGCGCGCAGCAGCGTCGCCGGGGTCGTCGCCAAGGTCAGACCGGTGACGACGCCGTCGGCGCGGTCGTGCCACTCCGGCGAACGTTCGCCAGCGACGAACGGGAGCAGCGTCAGACCGTGGGCATCCGGCTCCAGCGCCGCGGCGGCGGTCATCTCCGACCCGTTCGGCGCGGCGCCGAGCAAGCCCCATAGCCATTGCATCAGATTGCCGCCGTTGCTGAGCGCGCCGCCGAGCACGGCCCGCTCCCGATCGAGGCGGTAGGCCCACAACCTCGGCGGGGCATGCCATTCGGCTCCCGGCGGCGCCGGCAGCACCAAACGCATTGCACCGGATGTGCCGAGCGTGAGCGCAATGCGCGAGGGGCCAATGGCGCCGGCGCCTACGTTGGCGCAGGCTCCGTCGCCCAACGCCGGAAACCACGGCACATTAGCCAGCACCGGCCAGCGGACAGCCCATTCGCCGGTCAGCGAGAACGAGGTCGGCGGATCGACCAGCGGTGGCAGCATCGCCGGGGAGAGGCGCAGCGCGGTCAGCAGTGGCTCGTCCCAGACGAGGTCGTGCACATCGAGGAGGCCGCAGCCGGACGCCATCGAGATCGACATGGCTTGGGCAGGCTCCCCGCAGAGGCGGCCCAGGGCATATTCGGCGAATCCCAGCCATCGCGCCGTGCGCGCTGCCGCCTCGGGCCAAACTCGGCGTAGCCATTCCAGCTTGGCCGGCCAGTACGACGAATGGAAGCGGCAGCCGGTGCGATCGAGCACCTCGGCTTCCGGCAAGGCGCGGCGCAAAGCTGCGGCGTCCGGCGCGGAGCGCGTATCACCCCAATAAAGGACGGAGGTGACCGGTCTGCCAACGCCGTCGATGCCGAGCAGGGCGTGCCAAAAGGAGGCGACGCCAACAGTGGCGATATCGGCTCCGTGCTCACCGAGCGACGCCATCGCGCGGTCGAGCGTTTCCACCAGCAGGGAGAACAATTCGGTTGCGTTCGCCTGCACGCCGCCATTCGAAGTGACCTCGGGGCGGTAGGGCAGTTGCGCGCCCAGACCTTCCACCAGGCGGCCGCCACGATCCACGACCAGCGCCCGGAATGAGGAGGTGCCGAGATCGATCGCCAACGCCAGCGGAGGCAGAGCGGCATCGGAACTAACGGACGGCATATCATCTCCATCGTGTGTGGGGCTGCCGGACGGGCCGCCGCAGTATAGTCGCGGCGGCGGGCGGGAACTGATCACCCGCGCGCGTGCCGGAGCGTGAGGACCCATGGCGAATCTGACCGACGAACAGCGGCGCTATCTGGAGGACGTGCGATTCGCGGTGCTGGCGACGATGAATCCGAGCGGTACGCCTCAACAGACGGTGATGTGGTACTACCTCGACGGCGACGACCTGGTGATGAACACGATGCGCGGGCGCAAGAAGGATCGGAATCTATTGCTTGCGCCGCGCGCCTCGGCCTGCGTCGAGGATGGCTACCGCTATCTGACGCTGACCGGACCCATCACGCTGGATGACGATCCGGTGAGCGCTCAGGTCGATATCGCGCGCTTGGCGACTCGGTATCACGGGCGAGAGCAGGCCGAGCAGATGATGCGCGACGATTTCAGCAAGCAGGAGCGGGTGACGTTGCGGCTCGCCATCGAGGGCATCGACGCGCACGGCTTTGGGGGCGACGCGTAGTGGAATCGACTCCCTCGCGCAACGTCGTGGCGCTGGCCGGCGGCGTCGGCGGCGCCAAACTCGCCCAGGGTCTCGCGCGAGCGTTGCCGCCCGGTGCGCTTACGGTCGTCGTGAACACCGCCGATGATTTCGATCTGTACGGATTGCGCATCTGTCCGGATCTGGACACGGTGCTGTACACCTTGGGCGGCCTCGCCGATCCGACGCAAGGGTGGGGCATCGCGGGCGACACGACCAATACCCTGGAAGGCATCGCCCGGTACGGGCTCGATCCCTGGTTCAAGCTGGGCGATCGTGATTTTGCGACGCATATCTTGCGTACGGAGCGGTTGCGCTCCGGTGCGCCGCTCTCCGCAATAATGGCCGAACTTGCCGTTGCGCTGGGCGTATCCGCCCGGGTTCTGCCGATGAGCGACGATCCAGTGGCGACGATCGTTGAAACTGCCGAGGGCGATCTCGCCTTTCAAGATTACTTCGTGGCCCGCCGCCAGCAGGACGACGTGACTGGCGTTCGCTTCGCCGAGATCACGTCGGCGCGGCCGGCGCCCGGTGTTCTGCAGGCGCTGGCGGCGGCGCAGACGATTGTGATCTGTCCTTCCAACCCTTTCGTCAGCGTGGCTCCTATCCTCGCCGTACCAGGGCTGCGCGGCGCCTTCGAGCGCTCTGCAGCGGTGAAGATCGCGGTTTCGCCCATTGTCGGCGGAGCGGCGATCAAGGGTCCGGCCGCGAAGATGCTTGCCTCGCTCGGCCACCGGGTCGATGCGGCGGGCGTGGCGGCGCTCTACTCCGGCTCGATCGATGGCTTCGTGTTGGACGAGCAAGATGCGACGCTGGCCTCGGCAGTGGAATCGCTCGGCATGGCCGCGCTGGTGACCCGGACCGTGATGGGCGGGCCGGAAGACCGAGCACGACTGGCCGGCGAAACACTTGCGTGGGCGGCCGGATTTCCAGCGCGAGCAGGCAGCGCCGGATGAGCGGCGGCGCGATCGTCATCGTGCCGGTGCGCTCCTTCACCGGCGGTAAAACACGTTTGGCGGACGCGATTGCGCCGCAAGCGCGAGCGCGCCTGACCCGCCGCCTGCTCGATCGCGTGCTGGGGCAGATCGAACGTTCCGGCGTGGCCGCGACGACGCTGGTGGTCAGCCCCGACCCGATCGTGCTGGCGGAAGTGGCGGATCGGGGGCCGGCGGTGGAGGGAGTGCGGCAGCCGGCCGCGCTGCCGGGATTGAATGCAGCGGTCACGCTGGGACGGGAGGCGGCGGCAGCGCGCGGAGCCGATGCGGCGCTGACGCTGTTCGCCGATTTGCCGCTGCTGACCCCGGCCGATCTGGTGGCGTTGGCGGCCAGCCCGGATCCAGTGACGATCGTGCCGGATCGCCACGGTCGCGGCACGAACGGGCTGCTGCTGCGGCTGGACGGCCCGGCTCGCAGATTCCGCTTCGCTTTCGGTCCGGACAGCGCGGACCGCCACGCCGCTGAGGCGCGCCGGCTGGGGCTGGATGCGGCGATACTGGCGATCCCGGGGATTTCCTTCGACCTGGATACGCCGGAAGATTGGCGCGCCTTGTTGGCGACCCAACCCGGCCCGGACTGGACGGCGGCGACGATGGTTGGCGGCTGCGGGGAGCGTCGATGAGCGAGACGACACGTGAAGTGCGTCTGGTCGGATTGGACGGCATTCCGGAAATTCACCCCGGCGATGACCTGGCGGCTCTGCTGGGAGAAGCGATCGAGCGATCCGG
>JADLCW010000524.1 GCA_020847015.1 Thermomicrobiales bacterium
GGGCGCATGCCGGCCAGGGTTTTCAGCAAGGTGGATTTGCCCGCTCCATTCGGTCCCAGCAGGCTGACGGTTTCGGCCGGGTAGAAGACCAGATTGACGCAATCCAGCGCCGGGCGGTCGCCGAAGTGGACGCTGAGATCGATCGCCTGAAGAATGGGCGGAGCGCCGCGCCCGCTCACCGCAGCGCCTCGACGATGATGACGGTGTCGGTGCGCAACAACCCCTGATAGGTGTCGGCGCCGGAGCCGGGCGGGCCGAGATTGTCCGTGTAGAGATCGTCGACCACCCGAATGCCCGCTTCGTCGGCCAGCGACTGGGCGAGGCGAGGGCTGGTGGTGTTCTCGCTGAAGATGACCGAGACGCCGGCGCGGGCGATCTCGTCCAGCAGAGCCGCCACTTCGCGCGCCGATGGCTCGGCGGTCGTCTCCAGCCCGGGGATGATCGTGCCGACCAGCGTCAACCCGTAGCGGTCGGCGTAGTAGGCGATGGCGTCGTGGTTGGTGACCAGCTTGCGCCGCGCCGGCGGGATCGTGTCGATGGCCCGGGCGATGGCGGCATCCAGATCGCGCAATTGCTGGGCGTAGGCGGCGGCGCGGGCGCGGTAGGTCGGTTCGCCCGCCGGGTCGACGGCGAGGAGCCCAGCGGCGATGAACTCCACCGCGCCGATAGTGCGAATGGGGTCGAACCACCAGTGGGGGTCGACCGCGCTGGAATCGTGTCCGTGTCCCTCGTCGGGCGGGCGGACGCGATCGGCTTCCTCCTCGGCCAGCGTGAGCGTGTGCACTCCGTCGGAGGCGACGATCGTGGGCAACCCCGGCCGCGCGTTTTGCAGCAATCGCTCGGCCCAGGCGTCCAGCCCCAACCCATGCTCGATCAACAGATCGGCGTCGGCGGCGGCGACGATGTCGGCCGGGGTCGGCTCGAACTCGTGGGGATCGGCGTTGGCGGGCAGCACCGAACGCGCCGCGATCCGCTCGCCGCCGATATTGGCGGCGATATCGGCCAAAATGCCGGTGGTGGCGACCACCCGCAGCGGCCCCGCGGCGCGCGGCTGGCCAACGGGCAACGAACCGGGCGTCGGCAGCGCGGCGAGCGCGGCGTCCGTCGTCGGCGTCGCTTGGCGGGCGGCGCGAACCGGACCGGGGCGCAGCGACGCGATAGCCAACGCGGCGGCAAGACGCCCCAGAGCGCGGCGCGAAAGCGGGCGGATCATCGAGACCAACGGCTCCGATCGTGGCGAACGCGGCGTCGCGATCGACGCGCCGCAGAGCCTACCAGTTACTGAGACAGTGTGTCAATTCCGGCCGCGGCTGCGCCCGGCTCATGCCCCGCGTGCTGGCACCCCGGGCATATCCCGAACACCTCCAGCAGGTGACCGTCGATGCGGAACCGGGTGTCGCGACTGAGATCGCGCACCAGATCGGCGACCGGGCAGGCCGAGAAGGCGACGGTGGAGCCGCAATCCGAACAGACGAGATGATGCCGGTGACCGGGTTCCCCGGAGATGTAGGCGGGGCGCCCGTCGGAGCGGAGCACGCGCTTCAGCACGTCCACCGAGGCCAGCAATTCGAGCGTGCGATACACCGTGGCGCGTCCGATGTCGGGGTCGCGCGCATGCACCGCGGCGACCATCTGCTCGGCGGTGAAGGGGCGATGCTGCTTCAGCACGGCGGCCACCACGACGCGGCGGGGACCGGTGACGCGGTAGCCGTGGCGGGTCAGCAGGGCGGCGACATCGGCGGCGGCGGGTTGGGTGACCGATGGGTTGACAGGAGAGGAAGCGGCGCGTTCGCTCATGACCATTGAAGCGTAGCACGACTCGCGCATCCGGTTGGATGTGGAGCGCGGTTGCCGACCTGCCGTATGCTCGCCCGCACAGGAGGCGCGTATGGCGATGTCGCGGACGGACACGACAATGAGCGATGGTCCCGGAACCGACTGGCTCGCGCTGCTGCGCATCCTGCTGCTCATCGGGTTGGCGACGCTGCTGGCTCCGTTGGGGTTTCCCGGGCAGAGCGCGCAGGCGCAGCAGCGCTCGGTGGCGTGGGCGCGCTTCGACGTCACGCTGGATCTGCGGCCGGACGCCACCTTCCACATCGTGGAGCGGCAGGAAGTCGATTTCAGCGGCGGTCCCTTTCGCCACGGGTTCCGTGATATCGATCTCGGCCGCATCGAGCAGATTTCCAACATCACCGTCAGCGAGGTGACGCCCAACGGGAACGTCGCCTACACGCGCGTGCCGCAGCAGCGATTCGACCAGAACGATCCCAACACCTACGCCTATTCGATCCGCAACGCGAATCTCCACATTGACTGGGCCTTCCCGGCGACGACGAGCCGGACGCGCACGTTCCTGGTGGCATACGACGTGGCCGGGGCGCTGCGCGTTTATCTGGACCAGACGCCGCCCTACGAACAGATCTCGTGGATCGCGGTCGGCTCCGATCTGACCGCTGTCGCTCCGGTGCGCGAGGCGACGATGACGATCCGGCTGCCGGAGGCGGTCGATCCGGCGAATACCGAAATCAGCCCGGGGACCGACCCCGCGCAGCACACCACCGACGGCCAGATCTGGCACTGGTCGGCGCAGAATCTGAGGCAAGGCGAGGAATTCACGGTCGGGTTGCGCTTCCCGCCGATCGTCGCGGCCAGTCCGCCAGCATGGCAAACCGCCAGCGACCAGCAGGAGGCGGCCGATGTCGGACGCGCCGAGCGCTCGGCGGTGTTGGACGCCATTTTGGGTGGTTCCGCCATCCTGATGGCGATCGCCGGCAGCCTGGGCATCTTCGCGCTCTGGTATACGCGGGGCCGCGATCCGCAGGTCGGGCTGGTGGCCGACTTTACGCCGACGCCGCCCGGCGATCTGCCGCCGGGCGTGGTTGGGGCGCTGGTGGACGAGCGCGTCGACCAGCGGGACATCATCGCCTCCCTCATCGATCTGGGGCGGCGCGGCATCGTCACCATCGAGCAGAAGGGCGCGCACGATTTCACATTGACGCTGCACCAGGCTGGCGCGCCGGTGGCTCCGTTCGAGCAGCAGTTGCTGCGGGCGCTCTTCGGCGGCCAACTCAAGAATGGCGAATCGACCACGATGAGCAAGGTGAAGGATCGCTTCGATCTGGCGCTGCCGGGCATCACCAAAAGCATCTATCAGGAGCTGGTCGATCGGGGCTACTTCACGCGCTCTCCCGAGGAAAGCCGGCGGCGCTGGCAGTTGCTCGGCGCGGTGGTGGCATTCCTGGCGATCGGAGCCGGCTGCGTCGCCATCGGCGCGCTGTCCGACGTGGCGCCGCTGGTGTGGGCGCCGCTGGCGGTGCTGGCGGCGCTGGGTGGAGCGCTCTTCCTGCTGGGCAATGCGATGCCGCGCAAGACGGCGGCCGGAGCGGAGGCGGCCGCCAAGTGGCGCGCGTTTCGCCGGTATCTGGAAGACATCGAGCGCTACGAGAATCTGAATGAGGCGCAGGCCATCTTCGGGCGCTATTTGCCGTTCGCAGTCGCCTTCGGGCTGGAGCGCTCGTGGGTGAAGAAATTCGCGGCGGTGCAGACGCCGGCGCCGCCGTGGTTTGGCGGGATGGGCATGCCGGGACCGGTGATCCTCGTCGATGGCGGCCGCCCGTATCAGGGATACCCTTCCGGGGGAGGAGGCGGGACCTTGATGGGGGCGCCGGGAATCCCCGGGGCCGGCGGGGCGCCGGGCGGCGGCGTCGACAACGTGCCAGTCAGCGGTTGGGGCGAGGGGGGCGGCTTGCAGGGAGCCAGCGACTGGGCCGGCGGCTCGTTGCAGGGAGCCAGCAGCGGTCTGTTTGAGTTGTTCAACACCGCCGGCAGCATCTTCGAGTCCCCGAGCAGCAGCGGCAGCGGCGGCAGCCACGGCGGCGGTCACGGGGGCGGGGGGTTCGGCGGGTTCAGCGGCGGCGGCGGGTTCAGCGGCGGCGGCGGGTTCGGGGGCGGCGGGGGCGGGTTTAGCGGCGGCTCCGGCGGCGGCGGCGGCGGGTTCAACTAGCAATCCGCCGGGCCGGGGAGGAACGCGGCAGGCGCGTGGTTTATGTCGTGTCGGATGCCGCCGGGTCCTCGTAGGGCGGATAGGTGATGTGCTCGCCATCGACGTGGGCGAAGGGCGTCAGCGTATGCGCCGGGGCTCGGGTCGGTCCCTGGATGTCGTGGGGAACGACACCGCGAACCAGCAGCGCGTCGGCGATCAGCGAGCGGTGACACCGCCACGGCACCGCCTCGGCGCACATCAGCGCGACCGGGCCGGCCTCGGTCAACCCGCGCAGTTCCGCCAACCCCTCAGCGAAGTCGTCGCCGAGCATATGGTCGGCATAGGCGCGGAAACTGGTGTTGCGCCACCCCCCATTGGGGGACGCTTCCCCTAATCCACGTCGCAGACCGCCCAGCTTCGGCAGACGAGCATAGGCGATGCCGGCCGCCGGCAGATCGTGGGCCAGCGTTTCGATATTGAACTGTGGGTTGCGGCGGGAGCGCGGCATCGTGCGCACATCCACGAGCGTGACCACGCCGTGGCGATGCAGCAGATCGATCAGCTCCGCTTGCGGTCGCGTCGAGTGGCCAATGGTGTAGACGACAGCGTTCTCCCAGCCCGGCGCCGGGCTGGAAGGGAGCGTCTCGGGTTCGTCGCGGGATGCTGTCATCGGCGCCTCCTTCGTGTGCCCGCCGCCCGGCGCGATACGCAGTCCAAATACTATCGGAGCCTGATTCGGCAGGGCGGCGACCGCGTCGACGGATCCAAGGCGGCATGTGCAAACCGCGATCCGCGACAACTGCTTACGTGACGACAGGCTACACACCACGGACTCGCTTATTCGCCGGATCGCGTCAAAATTCGTACTCCGGGCGCCATTCATGCGTCTCCAACAGCATTCCGTGCCGGCGGGCCGCGTAGCCCGACGCCGCGAAATGTGGGGAGATTCATGAACGCCAACAGGGCAGCTCGGGTGCGATGTTCGGTGGCCGCCCCGCTGCTCGCCGACCATTCCCGCCGCCAACCCGGTCGCCTGCGACACCACGCGTTTTCCCGCCGGGCGGTGCATGGCCCGAGTTCCCGCGGGGTGGAGCGACGATCGCATGCGCCGCCGCATCCTGAGTTGCCGCAACCCGTCAGGTGACCGGTTGTTGCGGTCTTGCTGCGGCGCGCTCGAGATTGCGCCGCGCAAATCGGTCGGGTCTGGAGCTAAGGAGCCGCCCGGCAGATCTCGCATGAATGAAGATCTCGCATACATGAGGAGGTTCAGGATGAGTGTGAATCCCGCTGCGATCGGGGATGTCCGGATGACCCGGCGCTTCGTCGTAGGTTTGCTCGTCACATCGGCAATGGTTCCCCTGGTCGGGAC
>JADLCW010000525.1 GCA_020847015.1 Thermomicrobiales bacterium
CCGGTTTCGCCATCGTGTTCCCCCTTCGTCGCCTGCCGCGCGCGTCGCGCGCTCCGCCGGCGTGGCTGGGACGCGGGTGGGCCGCGCGCTCGCCAACGTCGCCCCATGCCAGTGCGAGGCGGCGCGCGAGCCGGGCGCGAGCGCGCGGCCCGCCCGTTGTCCGGCGGAGCGCCCCGGCGAGGCCATCCCGAGCGCAACCAGCGGCGGCGCCGGTTTTCCCGATTTTCCCGATTTTCCCGATTATTCCAAGAGAGGAGGCGGCCCGGGAAGAAACCCGGCGGGGGGTGGACGACCCGGATTTCCCGATTGCGCCGATTGCGCCGATTATCCCAACAGGGGAGGCGGCCCGCAGCGAAACCCGGCGGGTGGTGGATGGCCCGGCTGCGCCGATTGCGCCGATTGCGCCGATTATCCCAACAGGGGAGAGCGCCCGGGGAAAAACCCGGCGGGGGGTGAGGGCGGCGCGCTCGCCGGCTGCGGCGGGGGGATCGGCGGCCCGACCGCCCCCCGCTCCGGCGCGCCAGCCCGGCCCCCGTTCGCTCAGCGCCGGCCGCCCCTGCCTCCCTCAGTCCAGCGCCCGCAGCACCTCGGCGGCGACTTCGTAGCGCCCGAACGAGGGCATCAGGTAGACCCCCTGCACGTGCGGCCGCAGTTGCCGCAGCAGCTCCTGCGCCATCGCCACCCCTTCCCGCCGCCCGTCCGCGCCGGCCCGCCGCATCCGCTCCCGCGCCTCCTCGCTCAGGGTGATGCCGGGCACTTCGTTGTGCAAGAACTCGGCGTGCTTGCTGCTTTGCAGCGGCAATATCCCGATCATCACCGGGGCCGGCAGCCGCGGCGCACCGAAGACCTCCAGAAAGCGGAACCACACCGCCGGGTCGTAGATCGGCTGGGTCATCACCAGCCGCGCTCCCGCCGCCAGCTTGGCCCGCAACCGCTGCGCCTCCAGCGCCAGATCGTCGCGGGTGGGGTCCACCGCGCAGGCCACCGTGAACGAGGCCAGCCGCCCGATCGAGGCTCCCGCCGCATCCGTGCCCGCATTCAACCGGTTCAGCACCCGGATCAGCCCCACCGAATCGACATCGTACACCGCCGACGAATCCGGATAATCCCCCAGCGTCGGCGGGTCGCCGGTCAGCGCCAGCACATTGCGCACCCCCAGCGCGTGCGCCCCCAGCAGATCGGATTGCAACCCCATCAGCGAGCGGTCGCGGGTGGTCAGGTGCAGAATCGTTTCCACCCCCACCTGCTGCTGAATCAGGGTGCACAGCGTCAGCGCGCTCATGCGCACCCGGGCCATCGGCGAATCGGCCACGTTGATGGCGTCCACCCCGGCCGCCTGCAGCAGCCGCGCCCCCTCCAGCGCCTTGGTCGGGTTCAACCCCTTGGGCGGATCGATCTCCACCGCCACGATGAATTTGCCGCCGTCCAGTTTGCGGGCCAGCTGCGTCGGCTCCTCGGTCGGGATCAGCGCCGCGGCGGGTCTTCGGCGGACCGGTCCCGGGCGCAGCGCCGCCGGTGTGGCCTCCGCCAGCGCGGCCCGCATCGCCGCCGTATGCTCCGGGGTGGTGCCGCAGCAGCCGCCCACCAGGCGCACCCCCAGCGCCAGCGCCTCGCGGGCGAACGCGGCGAAATAATCGGGCGAGGAGGGGTAGATCACCCGCCCCGCCACCTGCGCCGGCCACCCCGCGTTGGGCATCAGGGAGAGCCACGGGCGCGGTTCCGGCCCGCTCGCCAACTGGCGCGCCAGCGCCGCCGCCACCGGCAGCAACCGCCGCGGCCCCACCGAGCAGTTCGCTCCCAACCCCGCCAACCCCAGCGGGCGCAACCGCTCCACCACCGCTTCCGGCGTGTCGCCGGCGATGGTCCGCCCGTCGTCGGCGTAGGTCAGCGAGGCCACGATCGGCAGATCGCACACCGCGCGCGCCGCCGCGATGGCCTCCCGCGCCTCATCCAGACTGCCGAAGGTCTCCAGCAGCAGCAGATCGACCCCGCCCTCCAGCAGCGCCTCGATCTGTTCGCCGACCGCCGCGCGCGCCGCAGCCGGGGTCAACCCTCCGTAGGGCGTCAGGGTGCGCCCGGTGGGGCCGATGGAACCGGCGATCAGCGCGGCGCTGCCGGCGATCTCGCGCGCCTCGCGAGCGGCCCGCACCGCCGCCCGGTTGATCGGGCGCACCTTGTCGTCCAGATCGAACGCGCCCAGTTTGAAGCGGTTGGCGGCGAACGAGTTGGTGGTGATCAGCTCGGCGCCGGCCGCCAGATAGGCGCGGTGCACCGCGCTGACCGCCGCCGGATCGCTCAGATTGAGGGCGTCGAAGCAGGCTTCCAGCGCCGCCCCGCCGGCATACAACATGGTGCCGATGGCTCCGTCGGCCAGCACCGGACCGGCCGCGAGGCGGTCGAGCAACGGATGACTCATGAACGACGCGCTCCCCGCTGAGGCCGGCGCGGGCGCCCCCTGACGGACCGCCCGCCGAATCGTACTCCGCCCGCGCCGCCGCGCGCGGCGAACGCGCGCCGGTTTTCCCCGCGCCGCCTCCCTTGTTGGGATACGCCGCCCAGGCCGCCCAGGCCGCCCAAGCCGCCCACGCGGGCCGGAGCGCACCGCAAACCACGCCGGCCAGCGGAAACGCGGAGCCGGTGGGACCGATTTTGGGGACCGATTATTGGACCGGCGGCGCGGAATCGGTCCAGGAATCGGGCCAAAATTTGGCGTCGCCATGCGGTTCTGGACCGA
>JADLCW010000526.1 GCA_020847015.1 Thermomicrobiales bacterium
AGGAGCAGGCCAAGTATCTGATCGAAATCCTGCCCGATGGCGGCCCGATTTACGAACTGCAAGGGCAGCCGGGGGCCACCCCGGCGATCGATCGCCACAAGGGGCTCGACGACATTCTCAGCCAGCAGGACAAGATCGAGGTTGTCGTCAGCCAGACGGCGGAGTTCGCCCGCGCCAATGCGGTGCAGGTGATGGAGTCGGCGCTGGCCGGAAACCCGGAGCCGCTGGCGGTCGTCTGCGCGAACGACGACATGGCCTTCGGCGTCGTGGAAGTGATGGCCAACGAAGGGCTGAGCGTCCCGATTCTCGGATTCGATGCCTTGCCGGAGGCGCTGGTCGACATCAACGACGGCAAGATGGCGGCGACGGTGGAGCAGTTCCCCGGCAAGCAGGCCACCACCGCGATGGATATCTTGCTGGCCTTCATCAAGGACGGCACGAAGCCGGCGGAGCACAACACCTACCTGGATCCGGTCTTGATCACCAAGAGCAATCTGGATCAGGCGGAGCGAGCCGCCGAGGCTGGACTGGTCGCGGCTGCGACTCCCTCGGCGTAGACTGCCGGCACTCCTGCGCAACGCGCGAATGGGCGGTCGTCGCCGCCCATTCGTCGCCTCCCGTATTTGCCGGCGCCCGGCATCCCATTCGCCCGCCCTGCCAGCGAACGAGCGAATGCCGTGGCGTCTGCATCCTGGCGCGTCACAATAGCGTGCGCTGCGGCCCCGCCAACCGCGCGGTCCCGACGGCCGGCCGCTCCGCAAGAGAGGAGTTCGTCGTGAACGAGACGGGACGACTCTGGAGCGTGTATGCGGATCTGCTCGCCGGGCGAATTTCGCGCCGGGCGTTTTTGTCGCAAGCCGCGGCGCTCGGCGTTGCCGGGCCGCTCGCGCTCGGGTTGGCGCATGGCGTCGACGCGCGGCAAGCGACACCGGCGGGTGAACCGAGTTCGCCAGCCGCCGGGGCGTCCGCAGCCCCCGCCGTCGGCACAGCAGGGCAGACCCGCGGCGCCGGCGGCGAGTTGCGGATTTTGCAATGGCAAGCGCCAACGACGTTGAATGCGCAACTGGCCGGCAGTTTCAAGGATATGCTCGCATCGGCGTTGGTGACGGAACCGCTGCTCCACTACCTGCCGGATGGCGCGCCGATTCCCTGTCTGGCGAAGGAGGTCCCCTCGCGAGACAACGATCTGCTGGCCGCCGACCTCCGCAGCGTCACCTACCCGCTGCGCGAGGGGGTGCTGTGGAGCGACGGTCAGCCCTTCACGGCGAACGATGTCGTTTTCACCTGGCAGTGGATCGTGGATCCGGCCAATCAGTCGCCCAACGCATCCACCTACGCCGCTATCGCCGCGGTCGAGGCGCTCGACGACCACACCGTGAAGATCTCCTTCACCGAACCCCAGCTTGGCTGGGACACCTATTTCGCCGGGTCTCAAAGCGGCGGCATCCTGCCGGAGCACGCGCTTTCCGGTAGCGGCAGCGCCGACGTATTTGCCGCCCAACCGATCGGCACCGGGCCGTTCGTGGTGGACTCCTTCGCCGCCGGCGACAACGTGCAGTATTCGGCCAATCCCAACTATCGCGAGTCGAACAAACCCTTCTTCGCCAAGGTCAATCTGAAAGGCGGCGGTGATGCCGCGTCGGCTGCCCGCGCCGTGCTCCAGACCGGCGATTGGGACTTCGCCTGGAATCTGCAAGTAGAACCAGACATCCTGCGCGAGATGGGGGAGGGAGGCAAGGGCGATCTGGTGATCGTGCCGGGCACGGCGGTGGAGTTTATCGCTCTGAATTTCTCCGATCCCAACAAGGTGGTGGATGGGCAGCGCTCGCAGTGGCAGACGCCCAACCCGGTGCTGTCCGACAAGGCGGTGCGGCAGGCGATGGCGTTGGGGGTCGACCGCCAGTCGATCTCGGAGAATCTTTATTTTGGCCCTCCGGGCGAGCCGCCGACGTCCAACATTCTGGTCGGCATCGCCGGAGCCACGTCGCCCAACACGAGCTGGGAATTCGATATCGAGAAGGGCGCTCAACTGCTGGAAGACGCGGGCTGGACGATGCAAGGCAATGCCCGCGCCAAAGACGGCGTGCCGCTGAAGCTCACCTACGCCACCACCGCCAACGATGCGGTTCGGCAAAAAGTCCAGGCGGTGGTCAAGCGCGATTGGGAGAAGATGGGATTCGAGGTGCAGTTGCTGCAAATCGACCCCGGCGCCTTTTTTGACACCTCGCCCGGAGACGACCAGAATATCTACCATATGTATTGGGATGTTCACGAATATGCTTGGAGTCCGGCCGGACCCTTCCCGCTCTCCTACATGCTGCGCTGGGTGAGCCACGATGGCGAAAACATCCCGCAGAAGGAGAACGATTGGGCGCGCCCCAACGAGGAGCGCTACAACAACCCGCACTACGACGCGCTCTACGACGAGGCGGCCAAAACGACTGACCCCGAGCGCGCCGACGAGTTGTTCATTCAGATGAATGACATCGTAATCGACGATGTGGTGCTGATTCCGATCGTGCAGCGAGCATCGGAAAAGTACGCGCTGGCGAAATCGCTCAACCATGAAAACATCGCCGGCGGACCATTCGAGGCGCTGTACTGGAACATTGCCAACTGGAACCGGGGCGCATGAGGAGACGCCGGGGCCGGCGCATCAGCCCCGGCCCCGGCTCTCAAACCCGGAACTGGGCTACCCCGCCAGTTCTTCCAACTTCGCCACGTAACCTTCGAGCACCGTGAAGGCCCGGCGAATCGGATCGGGGGAGGAAAGATCGATGCCGGCGGCGCGCAGCGCGTCGATAGGGTCCTGGCTGCCGCCGGTCGCCAGAAAGGCCAGATAGCGATCGCGCGCCGCCTCATCACCGCCCAGAATGGCGACGGCCAGTGCGGCGGCGGCGGCAATGCCGAGTCCGTACTGGAACACATAGAAATTCATGAACAGGTGCGGGAAGCGCGCCCAGGTGACGCCCATCCGCTCCGGATCGATGACCACCGCATCACCGTAGCCCTCGCGGTAGAACCCGAGCAGTGTTTCGTTCATCCAGGCGGCGTCGAGCGCCTCGCCCCGCTCCACCCGCTCGTGACAGACCAGCTCGAAGCGCGCCAGAATCGGCATGATGAACAGGTAGCGCTGGAAATTCTCCATCCGCTCCTCGATCACCGCCAGCGTCCAGTCGCGTTCGTCATTCATCTCCAGCAATCGGGCCCCCATGAGCGCCTGATTGAAATTGCTGGCCGTCTCCGCCGCCGACATGCCGTAGTTGGCGTAGGTGACCGGCTGGTTTTGCCAGGTGAAGTACGAGTGCATCGAGTGGCCCAGTTCGTGGATGAGGGTGCTGACACTGGTCAGGTTGTCCTGCCAGGTCATGCTGATGAAGGGCATGGCGCCGAAGCACCCCCAGGAGAAGGCGCCGCCGCCTTTGCCGAGGTTGGCGCAGCGATCCACCCAGCGATCGGCGAGACCCTGACGCACCGCCGCCACGTACTCCGGCCCCAACGGGGCGAGCGCATCCAGGATGACGTCGACGCCGCGCTGCCAGTTCATCGCCGGCTGGCGCGGAGCGAGTGGCGCTTCCAGATCGTACCCGTGGAGATCGCCCGCCGGCAGCCCCAACAGTTTGCGCCGGGCGCGGAAGTAGCGCTGCCAGAGCGGGAAATGCTCCCATACGACATCCAGCAGGGTGTGGAACACGGTGGTCGGGATGTTGTCGCCGGAGAGCGCCGCCGCCAGCGCCGAATCGAAATTGTGCGCCCGAGCCGAAAACACATCGCGCTTGACGGCGCCGGCCAGGGTCGCGGCGAAGGTGTTCTGGAAGTCCAGGTAGGCGTCGGCGGACTGCTCCCACGCTTCGCGGCGGACGCGGCGGTCGGGGCTGTGCAGATAGCGATCCACATTGCCTTGCGCCAGCGCGACATCGGCGCCGTCGGCGTCGCGGATGGCGCCGAGCGGCAACTCGCCATTCTCCAGCATGTCGTGGATGGTTTCGAAGCTGTCCATCACCTCGCCGGCCTGCGCCAGCACCCGTTCGACCTCCGTCGAGCGGATATGGGCGTGCTGGCGGCGGATGCGGGCGATGGCGTAGCGATACTGCGCCAATCCCGGTTCGGTCGCGAACCACTCGTTCAGCGTGGTCTCCGGGATCGCCGCGATCTCCGGAGCTATGAAGGAGGCGGCCGCCGCGGCGCGGGCCGACAACCCTTGAGCGCGCTCGGCGATGGCTGCCGCCCGGGCATTGCCGGCGTCTTCGGCACGGCGCAGGATGGCGTAGACCGCCACTTTCTCGACCGCTTCGCTTACTGCGTCCGCGGCGCGCAGGGCCGCCAGCAGTGAGGCGGGATCGGCGCCGAGCTTGCCGACGAACTCGCTCAGACCGGGCAACATCGCCTCAGCCGCTCCGAAGGCGGTTTCCCAGGCGGCTACGGTCGGGAACATGCTCTCCAGATCCCACGTCTGTTCGCGGGGAACCTCGGAGCGGGGCGGCACGGCGGCGACGGTCATGGACATCCTCCCGGATGCGCGATCGAATGGTTGTCGGCCGAATGGAAATGCGTGTGTGAGCCGGACACGCGACGGGTCAGCGAATGAGACGCCGGCGCAGATCCTGCGCCTTCACCTGACCGAGCGCGCCCATCAGAAACAGCACCACGAAGAGCGCCAAGGTGAACGAGTTGCCCAGGGTATAGGCGATGTCCGGCGGAGCCTGGGCGAGCTGGTCGGCATAGATTGCGTAGAATCCGTTGACGATCAGCAGCGCCCCGGTGGCCGAAGCGGCGATCGGCACGATGCTCTGCCCCAGGCGCGGACCGAATACGCCGCCCCCGACGGCGCCCCCGACCGTCAGAACGATGGCGAGCACCTGATTGAAAACGCCGCTGGCCAACCCGAACAAGCCGACCACGACGACGCCCAGCACGATCCCGAGGATGCCGCCGGCAATGGCGAGCGCGAAGCGCGCCAGCGAGAACACGATGGCCGCGATGGCGCCGCCAACGACCAGGGCGATCAGCACCCGCGCCGCGATCTCCTGTCCTTCCAACAATCGGTAAGCGAACAGGAACCCCAGCCCGAACCCCATGGCCGATAGACCGAACGAAAACAGGCGTGTGCCGTAGACGGACACGAGAACGCCTGTGACAAGGAGAACGAATCCCCAGATTTGATCCATGCCGATCCCTCCCGGACCGTGCGATCGCCGCCTATCGGCGCGCCGCCTGCCGGGAGGCCATCGCC
>JADLCW010000527.1 GCA_020847015.1 Thermomicrobiales bacterium
ACAGACTCTCCTGATCCAACTCGGTCAATACGCCGCGTCCTTGTTGATCGACCGGCGTATCCGACGTCAGGCACAGGAGCGGCACGGCCGAACCTTGCGCCTCGGCTACGCCCGGCACAATGTAGAGTGCGCCACCGCCGCTCGGTCCCTCGCAGACACCCACTTTGCCGCTGACCCGGGCGTAAACATCGGCCATGAAGGCCGCCGATCGCTCGTCCCGGGTCATCACATGGGTAATCTCGTCGCTGGCGTCGCGCAGGGCGTCATAGAAACTCATCCCCGTGTCGCCCGGCAGTCCGAAGACGTGCCGCACCCCGCTCTCCACCATCACCTGCACCAGCGCGCGCGCGCCCTGCATCATTCGCCTCCCGGATCGTTCGCGCGCTGCCCGCACGCGCTCGGCGCGGCCACCCGCAGACCGAAATACAAATCGTTGACGTTGGTGCCAGTCGGTCCGGGCGCGACGATGCCGCCGCCCGCCTGAAACACCGCCAGACTGTCGTTGTCGCGCAACGCCGCCAGCGCATCGACCCCGGCTGCCCGTGCCCGATCAACCGTGCTGCTGTCGGCGATCGCCCCGGCCACGCCGGTGGGTCCATCTTGCCCGTCCGTGGCCAAACTCGCCACCGCCCAGCCGGTTTCCCCGAGTCGCTCCAGCTCCAGCGCGGCGGCCAGCGCGAACTCGGTGTTGCGCCCGCCGACGCCCTTGCCGGTCACTGTCACCGTCGCCTCGCCGCCACCCAGCAGCACATCAACTTCAGCCGGGGCTTCCCGGCAAGCCGCCACCCATGCCCGCCCGAGGTGCGCGGCCTCACCCTCCCGGTCGCGCCAGATCACTGCCGGGCGCAACCCGTCGCGCCGAATGGCTGCTTCGGCTCCAGCGATGGCCGCCGCGTTGTCGGCCACGATCGCTGTCACGTCGCCTGCCGCGGTGGCTGTCTCCGCGGCATCCACTGCCGCAGCCAGATTGCGGAGCGTTGCCACGACGGAGCGCGGCGCCTCGTCCAGCACACGATACCGCGCCAGCACTGCCAGTCCCGCCGCGGCATCCGGCCGTCCGGGGATGGTTGGTCCGCTGGCGATGGTGCGCAGATCGTTGCCGAGCACGTCGGACAGCACGAGGGTCACGAACTTCGCCGCCGGCGCCGCCGTCCGAAATCCGCCCCCCTTCACCAGGCTGAGTGGGGTGCGCACCGCGTTGAGATCCTGTATGGGGGCGCCGGCTCGCAGCAACAGATCGGTCGTGCGGGCCATATCGAGCAGCGACACCGGCGGGCATGGCGCCTCGAACAGCGCCGAGCCGCCGCCGGAGATGAGCGCCAGCACGACGTCGCCCGAACTGGCGCGGCCGATCAGATCCAATGCTCGCCGAGTCGCTGCGACGCCCCGCTCATCGGGGATCGGGTGCGCCGCTTCGAACGCGTCCAGCGGCGCGGGCAGCGTCCCATCCAGGTGGCCGTCCTTGGTGATGACGACGCCTTCGGTCAGCAGGTCACCCGCAACCTCGGCCGCCGCCCGCGCCATGGGGGCGGCCGCCTTGCCGAGCGCTACGAGATAAAGCCGTCCGGCAACCGATGCCTCCGCCTCGCCGACCTGCAACCTGCTCCCGGTTCGCCGTAGCGCCGCGGTCACCGCTCGCGCCGGATCCACCGCCGCCAGCGCCGCCTGAAACCAACGCTCGATCGATCCGAATCCGCACGGGTCGCCGCTCATGCTGGTCCCCGCGTCCGCAAGGCATCGAGCGCCGACCGCAGATCGCCCGGAAGCGGCGCAGAGAACACCATCGTTCGCCCGTCCGGTAGCTTGAAGCCGAGCGTGCTGGCGTGCAGAAACTGCCGATCCAGCATGACGCCGCGCAGCATGGTCCCCCGCCCGTAGACCGCGTCGCCGATCGCGGGATGGCCGATAAAGGCCAGATGCACGCGGATCTGATGCGTCCGCCCCGTCTCGATGTCGACTTCGAGGAGCGTCGCATCGCCGAATCGCTCCAGCACCCGAAAATGCGTGATCGCCAACCGGCCGGTGCGCTGCACCGCCATCCGCTGCCGCTGCGCCGGATCGCGCCCAATGGGGGCGTCGATGGTCGCTTCATCCTCCGGCACATCCCCGGCGACCAACGCCAAGTATGTCTTGCGAACCGTGCGCTCCTCCCACTGCGGCACGAGCACGGTGCGAGCACGGTCGGTCTTGGCGATCGCGATCAGACCCGAGGTGTCTTTGTCCAGGCGATGGATGATGCCGGGTCGGTTCGACCCCGCCAATGCGATATCCGGCGCGTGATGCACGATCGCGTTGACCAGCGTGCCGCGCGGGTGCCCCGGCGCCGGATGCACGACCAACCCCGCCGGTTTATCGATCACAAGCACGTCGCGATCTTCGTAGACGATGCACAGCGGGATCGCCTCCGGCACGATCTCCTCCGGCTCCACCGGCGGGACAGTCACCGTCACTACCTGCCCCGGCGTCATCTTGAATTTGGGTTTGCGCCGCATCCCGTCGACCGCAACCGCGCCGCGCTCGATGAGCTGCTGGACATAGGAGCGGCTCAACTCCGGCAGGGCGTCGGCCACGAAGCGATCGAGACGCTCACCAACCTGCTCGCGGGTCGGGCGCAATTCGATCGGCTCCGCCGCGACCTCCTCTTCGTCGGCTCCGTCCACCGCCTCAGGTCGGTCGTTCATCCGCCTCGCTCACCCTTTCCCGACGGGTCTCATGGCGCGATTCGGCCAACGCATCGAGCGCCAGCAGCGCCACGCCAACCGTCACCGCCGCATCGGCGACATTGAAATTCGGCCATGCGCCAACCGCGATGAAATCAGTCACGTATCCGAGCCGAACTCTGTCGATCAGGTTGCCGACAGCGCCGCCGACCACCAGCCCGGCTCCGATCGACAGCAGCCAGGCCGGGGGCCGTCGCAGCGCGTAGACAACCACGCCCGCCAAAACCAGCGCCGCCGCAGTTGCGACCGCTCCGGAAGCACCAGGAAACAACCCGAACGCCGCGCCTCGGTTCTGAGCGTACTCCAGCGCGAACCAATCGCCGAGCAGGGGAATCGTCGCGCGCGGCGCGCCTGGTCCCAAATTTCGCTCGACCAGCATCTTCGTCCATTGATCGACCGCGAGCGCGATCCCGGCGATCGCCAGCACGACCCCCGCTCGCCGCAACATCGACCGCGTCACTTCCGCGTCAGAATCCGGCCCGC
>JADLCW010000528.1 GCA_020847015.1 Thermomicrobiales bacterium
AAGGGACGGGATGAGCAGGATGGCCATCAAGACCTTCCAGACCACACCGAAGACGTACCCAAACGATGGCGGCTTGCGCTCTTCCATTGCGACTCCCTTGCGCCCGGATGGTAGCACGCGTGGCGGGGGTGGTCACTAATGGCCCGTGACGTCACGATCCGCGTCATCGCCACCGACCAGGCATCGCCCGTCTTCCGGACGATCGGGCAGAACGCGGCTCAGGCGACGAACACGATCGATCAGGGCAACCAGCGGGCCGCGCGGTCGTATGAGGACCTGGAGCGGCGAGCCGTCGCCGTCGGCGCGGCCATCGGTACGCTGGCGCTCGGCATGGCGGCGGCCGGACAGGCGGCTGCGGAACAGGAACAGCAGGTCCGTGGCATCGAAGTCGCCTACGGGGACGCCGCCGACGAACTGCTCAAGTTCGCCGAGCACATGCAGGACGTCACAAATTTCAGCAATGACGCCGCGCGTCAAGCCGAGTTGACTGCCGCCACCATCACCCAGCAGTACGGCATCGCCACCGATCAGGTGGACGATCTGGTGATGCGTTCGGCCGATTTGGCCCAGGTGTTCGGCTATGACCTGGCCGATGCAACCAGCCGCGTGACAAGTGCGATCCGGGGTGAGGCGGAAGCGGCGGAAGCCCTCGGCGTCGCCATGTCAGATACGGCGCTGCAAGCCTATGCCGCCGCCAATGGGATGACTGGCTGGAATACCACCATGACCGAAGCCGAGAAGGCCCAGGTCCGGTTCCAGGTACTCATGGAGCAGACCGCCTACGTCAGCGGAGAAGCGCAGCGGGCGCATGAGAGTACGCGCGGCACCGTCATGGAGTTGGCGAACGAGTTTCAGGACGCCGGGGCCAAGGTCGGTGAGTTCCTTGGGCCGCTTGGCGAAACCATGTCCGTGCTTGGCAACATGTCGCTGATTCTGCCGGTGGTCGGCGCGGGGCTCGGCAAACTCGTGACCGGACTTGGCGCGGCGGGATTGACGCCGGGGATGCTCGGACCGGCGGCGCTCTTGCTTGGCGGCGCGAGTCTCGCCTACGGGTATTCGCAGGACGATATCGGAACCACCAATACGAATCAGTTCTGGAACGAATTCTTCCTCTACGGCTCGAAGTTCATGAACACGGTCCTGCCGGGGGACCCCTACAACGAACAGAAATACATCGATCAGATGAGCGAGAACGCTATTGGCGATCTCATCATGTCGTACTTCGCGTTGCCGGGCGACGATGCCAACGCGGCGGTCACACGCGCGAATGCCATGCTCGGCAATCCCGCGTTCAACAATGGCGAGGTCTTCAACTACGACGCGGATGACCTCAAACAATACATTGCCGACCAGGCCAGCGCGCGCGGGTTGAAGCCGGAAGCCTGGCTGCAAGAACAGATTCAGGTCGCGCTCCAAGACCCTGCGATGATGATTAACCCGGCGACGGGGGGGGCGGTGTCGAGGAAGGATTACCTCACATACCTCCAGGGATCGACGACAACTTGGAACATGTCTCCCGGAACGTCGGGACTGGCAAACGCGCCACAGATGCGCATTAGCCCCGCCGCGAATCCGACAGCCGGAACCTGGCGCACCACCACCGGGCAATACCTCCCGCGCGAGTTTGGGACGAACCCGATGCTGACCGCCGAGGGCGACGCTATCGCGCGGTCCATGTACGCGCTCGCGCCCTACTCCGCCGTGCCGGGGCGGAACTTCATCGCGACGTCCGGCGACACGGCGATCGGTGGTGACATCGGGGGAATGGACGCGGGTACGCGTGCGGGCGCGACCGAACGCACCGAAGACCCTGGATGGTTCCCAAAGCGGACCGGAACGGCGAATCCCCAGGCCGATTTCGCTGGTTATGCGGAATCCATCAAATCCGTTACACAGGCGCTGATTGAGCAGTATCCCGCCTATGAGGGGCTGATTACCGGGATCAACTCGGCGAGCGATGCGCAGAAGGCGTTCAAGGCGACGCAGGACGGGTTGCTCGAATCGCAGACGGTCTACACCCAACAGATCAGCGAGTTCAGTTCGCAGGTCAACGCGCAGGACGCCGCCTACGAGATTCTCCAAAAGCGGCAAGAGGACGGAATCGCGCTCACCGAAGAGCAGACCGAGTTCATGAATAACTATGCCGAGGCGAACGCTCGCGGAACCGAAGCCGTCGAGGGCGCCACGATCTCGGCCGGCATGCTCGCGCAGCAATATCTGCTCAATCTGGAGCAAGGCAACGCCATGCACGCCATGCTCGCCGGGCAGACCGAGGAGACCGGCAACCTCGTCGATGCCATCGAGTTGCTGATCCTCTCGCTCAACGGCATCCCTGACGAGGTGAGAACCAAGATCCTACTGGACAACGACCAGGCGCTCTCCGATCTCAATAGCTACCTCGGCTTGCTCTGGTCGGTCCCCGGCACGATCTCGACCGCCATGGACCTCTATGGACCGGGGCTCGGCACCAGCGTGAATAACTTCCTGGGCGGCGGCATGCACGGGCTGACGGCCTATGCCAACGGCGGTACGGCCTACGACCCGCTGATGCCGCGTTTCGCCAACGGCGGCGGGGTGTACGCGCTGGTCGGCGAGGTGGGCCCGGAGCTCGTCAAGTTGCCCGGCGGCGCGCAGGTGATGCCGACCGGTGCCAGTCAGGATCAGATGCGGCGCATGCGGCGGGGCACGGGAGGAAGTCAGTTCGCCAACTACGGCATCGTCAATCTACAGGCACCCACCGGAGACGCCTTCGACGCGCTGGCCGGCTCGGTGATGGGAGACGTCTGGTAAATGGAGATCATCGCCTACGACGGGTATCTCTTCGCGAGCGGCAACTATTGGGCGGCGGTTCCGGATACGTCCAGCATCGGCAAGTTCTCGCTACAACCGAGCACGCTCCAACGCCGGGCTGCTGGGTCGCTTCTGACCGGCTCGACCGTCTCCCCCCGCGCCATCGCCGTCCAGTTCGGCTACACCGGCAGCAACGCCACCATCGAGGATGCGTTCCAAACGCTGGTTGGCATCCTCGACCCGATGAACGAGAACCCGCGCACGCTGA
>JADLCW010000529.1 GCA_020847015.1 Thermomicrobiales bacterium
CCCGACATCCCGACACCCGGGCGACGTGCCCGGCCGGCGGAATCTGCTGCCGCAGTTCGCGGATTGTGTCGACAGTATAGCGGCTCCGGGCGCCGCGCCCGGCGGCTACGTACCCAGCGGGCGGACGTGCAACATGTTCGTCCGGCCGGAGAAGCGCGTCATCGGCAGCGATCCGACGATCAGCGCATACTCGCCGGCCGGAGCCAGCCCCTGCTCGATGATCAGCCGCCCGGCGATGCGGAACAAATGGTCCGGGTCGTCCTCCAGCGGCACCACCGTGGAGCGCACTCCCCAGATCAGATTCAGCCGTCGCGCCACATCCTCGTCGGCCGCTACCCCGATGATGTGCGGCACTGGCCGATATTTGGCCACTCGTCGCACCGAGGCGCCGCTCAAGGTGAACACCACCAAATACTGAATGTTGCCCTGCTCGGTCAGCTCGCGGGCGGCGCGGGCGATCGAGTCGGCCAGCACCGCGCTCGGCTCCTCCAGGTAAGGGATGGGCATGGAGGAGGCTGGCGTACGCACTGGGCCTTCCGCCTCCGCCTCGCGAATGATGCGGCCCATGGTGGCGACTGCCTCGACCGGATAGGCGCCCACCGCCGACTCCGCCGAGAGCATCACCGCATCGGTGCCATCCCACACCGCGTTGGCCACATCGCTGGTTTCGGCCCGGGTGGCCACCGGCTGGGTGATCATCGACTCCAGCATCTGCGTCGCCGTGATCACCGGCACCGCCATCTCGTTGGCGACGCGGATGATCTCCTTCTGGGCGCGCGGCACCTTCTCGGCAGGCATCTGCACACCCAGATCGCCGCGCGCAACCATCAACCCGTCGGCGGTGGCGGCGATCGAGGCCACGTTGTCCAGCGCCTGCGGCCGCTCGATCTTGGCGATCAACCCCGGCGTGTTGGACCCGTGCCACGAGGCGACTTGCCGCGCCAGCTTCAGATCGGTGGCGTCGGTGACGAAACTGAGGCCGATGAAATCGACGCCGTGCTCGACACCGAACTCCAGATCAACCCGATCCGTCTCGGTCAGCGACCCGCCCTTGATCGGAGCCCCCGGCAGCGTCACCCCCTGTCGCCCCAGCAGCAACCCGCCACGACCGACCTTGCCGATCGCCACCCCTTCGCGCACCGAATCGACCAGCAATTCGATCAATCCGTCGGAGATGAGAATGCGCGATCCGGGCTGAATGACCTCGAACAGCGAGGGGAAGTCGATCCCGATGCGGGAGGCCGTGGTCGGTTCCGGGGTGTTGACGATCTCCATCGTCGTGCCTCGCGCCACCGGCACCTTTTCGCCCGCCAGCGGACCGGTGCGGATTTTCAGACCGCGCAGATCGAGCAAAATCGGCACCATCTTGCCGACCTCGGCCGCCACCGCGCGGACATCCTCGATCAGTCGGGCGCGCTCGTCGGGCGAGCCGTGGGCCGTATTGATGCGGCAAATATCCATACCAGCCACCATCATCGCCCGCAGCGTTTCCCGCTCGGTCGACGCCGGCCCCAGCGTGGCTACGATCTTGACCCGACGGTCGTCATAAACCCCCACGTTCCGCCTGCCTCTCCACGCGACGCGCTGTTGCTTCGGCCCCCGATGGTACCACTGGCGACGTTCCGGCTCTGCCTATAACGCCTTGTTGACAGATGGGAACATTCGTTCTATTGTACGGACGCTCCGGCGGGGGTCGCCGGCGAGCGCATGCACACGCAAGAGAGGGGAAGGCGTGCCTACCAACGTGTCTCACCTGCAATATTTCACCAAGGGTGACAACCTCGGGTTCTACCGCGATCTGATGGGCTTTCTCGGCTGGGAGACGCTGCACGACGACGCCGACCAGGGCATCATCGGGTTCGGCAGCCCGGACGGGGTCAGCATCTGGTTCGTCGGCCACGCCAACGACGCCGCCAACGACTACGACGGGGTCGGGCTGAATCACCTTGCCCTCGGAGCCGCCTCCATCGCCGAAGTCGACGCCACGGTCGACTATCTCGCCCGGAGCGGTGTGCCGGCGCTCTTCGAAACGCCCCGCCACCGCCCGGAATTCGCCTGGGGCGAGGGGCAAACCTACTATCAGGTCATGTTCGAAACGCCCGACCGGTTGCTGCTGGAAATCGTCTACACCGGTCCCTACGACGGCCCCGCATAACAGGGGAGGGGCGACGGCTGGCAGGTGCCAGACATGCCAGCCGTCAGAAGTCTATGGCGATTTACCGCTCGCTGGGCAGGTCCGTTGGCGCCGGGTCCGAACCGGGGCGTTGGCGCAGGCTGCGCCAGAGCCAATCCCCGTGATGCCGGCGGAGCCGCTCGGCCCCGCCGGGTGCGGTTCGGGCGGCCGGCTCGGCTGCGGCGGGCGGGCGTCGCCAGCGCAGCCAGCCATACCACATCAACCCCAGCGCGATGGCCGCCGCTCCGAGCGCCAGCAGCCGCGGCGGAACCTGGAGCGCCAGATAGGCCCCACTCGCGGCTCCCAGAACCAGCAGCGCCCGCAATGCCGGCACATGCAGCGCGCGATCCGGAGATTGGGCGACCAGCCGCAACGCGGCCAATCCCGTCAGCACGTAGCACAGTCCAAGAAAGAACACCGATGCCTCGATCGGTCCGCGCAACTCGCCGAACTGCACGAGCACGAACGCGGAGATGGCCTGGACCGCGAAGCCGACCCATGGCGTCCGGTAGGTTGGGTGGAGCCAGGCGAAGGAGCGCGGGAACAACCCATCGGCGGCCAGCGCGTAGCTGAGGCGCGCCAGCGAGAGCGTGAACACTTCGTAGACGCCGGCGATGGAGAGCAGCGCGCCCAGCCCCATCACCACTCGTCCCCAGTCAGGCGCCAGACCGAACGCGGCGGCGATGGCGGCGAGCGCGTCGGCGAGGGGGCGCGTCGAAACCGCCGTGGTCTGCCACGGCAATGCGGACGCCACGCCCCAGGCTACCGACAGATACACCAGCGTGGCGATGCTCACCCCCGCGATGAGCCCGCGCGGCAGCGTCCGCCGCGGCTGCCGCACTTCGCCGGACGGCACCACCGCCAGTTCGAACCCGGCGTAGGCCCAGAAGATGGGTACGACCGCCGCTCCAAATCCGGCGAACCCCAGCGGCGCGAACGGCGTCACGTGGGCGAGCGTGGCTCCAGGCCGCAGGGCGGTGTAGAGCAGCCCCGCCACGGCCAGCAGCGCCAGCGGCACGAGCTTGGCCACCGTCAGCACGTCGTTGACGCGGCCGCCGCTGCGCGCTCCGAAGGCGTTCACCGCCGTGACGGCCACGATCAGCGCCGCCATGATCGCCAACCGCTCCAGACGCGACAAATCCGGCGCGAAAATGCCGAGATAGTTGACGAAGGCGAGCGGGAACACCGGCAATGAGACCCACTCGCCAACGTAGAGCGCCCACCCCGCCAGGAAACCGATCAGCGGTCCGAAGGCGGCGCGGGCATAGGCGTAGGA
>JADLCW010000530.1 GCA_020847015.1 Thermomicrobiales bacterium
GCTCGACATCCGCCTCGGTGTAGAGCCGCAACCGCCCGGTGACGAGTGAGCCGATGTCATGCCGGGCGGCGAGGTTGCGCACGGTGCGCGGGGAGACGCCGAGCCGGGCGGCGACCTGATGCGCGGTGAGGACGTTATCCACGGAGCGCCGTCACGATCCGGCGACAGACGGCCGCCTCGGCTTCGAGGTCGTCGGCATCGTTCCGCTCATCGATCAGGTCCGCGATCTGCTCGACCGCTTCGGGCGACGCCTCCAAGAGCGCGACATCGGCGTCGAGTTTCGCGGTCAGGACGTTCGCCCACCATTCGGCGTGATCGGCGTTGGGCTCAATATCGCCGTTGCCCAGGTCATTCGCGCTCAGGCGAACTTCGCGATACCCTCGAACCGCCTCGCCCGTCTGGTGGTAGCCGAGATGTGCGTCAGCAGTCACGGAGAGCGTCCAGGTGTTCGGATCGCTGATAGTCCAATCGACCGGGATTGTCGTCTGCGTCGTTCCCATCGTCGTCTCCTTCGTCGTTCGTGGCGGCCCTCCCGACCACACCTATACATTACCATCGTAGCCCGAGTATGTCAAGACCTCATGTCGTGTCCGGGCGCTCCGGCTCGGTGGTGGTCACCAAACAAGGTGCTTGCAGTTTGGCTTGACCCATGACAAGAGGCCACTGACAACGGGGTCAATCTCAGCAATCGGGCAACCAATTGCATCCGCGATTGCCTCTGCCGTCTTCAACGGACAATCGCGGCGACTCTTTTCGATGTCACAAAGGTATGCCGACGACACCCGAGCGCGACGGGCAACCTCGGATTGTGTCAGTCCGCGCCGATTTCTCGCCTCGCGCACACGATCACCGAACGTCATCCCCGCCTCCATTCGCCGCGATCGTCGCCGCCTGGTCCACGTACTCGCCCTCCCAGCAGATCGGGCAGCCGTCATCCCATGTGCCATCGTCGATGTGGTCGCACGGCTTGTAGACCGCCCGCAACTCACGCGCCGGACCGGGGCCGTCGAGCCATGCCGCCCGTTTCGCCAGCAATCCGGTGATGCCGGTCGAGGTATCGTTGACCCCGTAGGCAGGGTGATAGGTCTTGGCCGCGCCGCGGGTATCGGCGCGAACATAGACGCCGCCCAGGTCAGGCGACGTGACCCACCATGCTTTCATTCGGCAGCCTCCAGGGCGTCGCGCTTCGGTTCGGTCGAGGCATATGCGCCGATCGTTGCAAAGACGCCGTCACGACCAAACCAGGTTTGGCAGGTGTCACACCAAGATCGACGGTCGTGATCTTTGGGAGCCTCGTAGGAAAACTCGTTTCCGCAGTTGGTGCACCACGCATCCCACTCGTAGACCGGCTCGCTATACCCGTTCATTCGGTGGCCTCCAGGGCGGCGAGGTAGGCGTCGATGGAAGCGCGCACGTCCGACGTGACGTGAGGCAACATCGGCGGCACGATCCCGTGATCGAGGAGCAGTTGGGCCATCAACTTCATGTCTGCCTTCATGGCTATGATCGCCTTCCGCACCTCCGCGCTGGGCAGGGGCAGGACGGCGAGCACGGCGTCGGCGATGAATCGGTTGTAGTCGTCCCATGCCGATTGCTTTTTGCCCTCTGCTCGCCATTGGTGACGTGCATCCACCATGGCGGTCACAATCACGTCTCGCATGCTCATAACTGCTCCCTCACCCACATCTCGACCTGATCCCGCAACTCCGGCGTTAACACGGCCTCCAGCGCCGCCAACTGCTCATCCGACAGGCTGGGCCCGATCAGCGCCCGATCTACCCGCTCACGCTGCACGACGGCGGCGATGGCAGAGAGGACGTCGGGACCGATGATCGCGGAGCCGGGCGGGACGAGGTGCCGTGCCGCCATTGTCACGGCGATATGCGCCATAGTCGGATTGTCGCGGGGATATTCGTGTGCGGACCGCCACCGCTCGATAGCCTTCTCGATCTGCTCCCGCGTCGCCCCCGTGCTCATCCCTGATCCTCCGTGTCCGTGGCGCGGATAGGCTCGGCCAACGCATCAAGGGCCGCGTTGTGCCCATCAACATACCGTTGTGCATCGGCCTTGGTGCGCAGTCCGCAATTCGTGATGACACGGCCTGCGTACCAGACGCCGAACCACGATTCCGCATAGCCAAGTCCGGGGCCAATCTCGAATCGCGCCCCATCGACTAACCCGCCACGGTCAGCCATTTCGCGGACAACTCGTTCGCAGTGTGCGTCAATGCGATCAGTTACCATCCCCGATCCTCCGCCGAACTAGGACGCTCACGCGGGATACCGCTTCGTGGTGACAGCAAAAACCCCACCGTGGGTTTGGTTGAGCTCGTCCGCCCGATCTTGGGCGCTGGAGAATGTATCGAAAACGAACCGGACCATCATGTCGTCCGTGCGGTAGACGACGAACCGCTTGACCGGGGCGCCATCGCAGATCATCTCCGCTTGTCGCTCATACCCGAGCCCGAACGTCTCCGCCTGGTCCTGCATCCGCGCCGTCTGCTGGTCGATCCACATCTCACTCATCATGCTCATCGTCGTCTCCGTTCTGCCGTCTGCTGATCCAACCTTGACGACTACAC
>JADLCW010000531.1 GCA_020847015.1 Thermomicrobiales bacterium
GGCGGAAATGAATCGCCTCGACCAAACTGTCGGTGGTGATGACGACGCTCTCGTCGGCGCTCGGCGTCCATACCGCCGCGTCATCGCCAATCCCGATGCGCAATCCATCGCCGACGACCGTCTCTGGCGGCAGCGCGCGGGTCAGCGCCGCGATCAGTCCGAATTCCCCGACATCGCGCACCGTCGGCCCGCCTGCCTTCGTCACCACCGCCTCCGTCATTCTCGCCCCCGATCGCGCCGCCGCCATGCTACTCGCTGGCGTGGGCGCGCAGCGGTCGTTGCGTCCCAGGCGCCAGCGCGGCTCACCCAGCCGCCCGCAGCGCGACAACGACTATCGCCGCCATCGCCAACGCCGGGGCCATGGCGATGCGCGAAACCTGCGTTCTTGTGAGCCGCCACGAGCGCCAATCGCCAAAACGTCAACGAGGCGCGTCCCCGGCAGCCAGTCGCCGGGCAGGCGTACCGATCTTTGCGGACGTTCAGCGGCCGTGTGGGCGACCGCGCGGTCGCGGCGAAATGAACGCCGCATCCCGGTCGAAGCGGCGGCATTGGCGCAATCGCGGATCGTGGCGGAAACGAGACGCATGGATCAGCGATGAGCGAGTGAGATTGCCGGAGCTTCACCTGGCGCAAGATCGAGCCAACAATGTGAAGACATCAGGCTTGGTCCATCGATATAGCATCCGGACCGGCAAACGCTTCCCGGCTGAGGCGGATCACGCGGCCCCGCCCCGGCATGCTTCGATCCGATAGCGGCGCCCGCCAGCGATCCGTTTCGAACCGCGGCGCCGCGCCGATCGCGCCGGGCGCCGCTCCAGGCCGCCTCCGCCGCGACCCCATGCGATCGCCCTCCCGGCGTGGCGCTTCGGCTGATTCAACCGCCATACCGTTGCGGCCTCATCGGCGCCAAAGCGCTATCTCAACAGCCGAACATTTGCCGCGTGGCCACGGAGTAGCCGAAGCGCCCGTATAATCGAGCGCATGAGCGAACTTCTGTGGCCGAACGGCCCCCACCCCTCTGTCCCGACGCCGGCCGACGATCCATCCGATCGTCCGGCGCGGCCGCCGTTGGTCGCATCCACGTCCGCCCACGTCCGCATCGTCTTTGCGGGCGTCGTCCTCGCCGATTCGCACGATGCCGTGTTGGTGCGCGAACCAGGTCGCCCGCCAACCTGCTACGTGCCGCCGGAAGACGTGCTGGTGGAGCATCTGCGGCGCATCGAGCATCAGACTCGCAGCGAGGCATTCGGACGAGCGCTGTACTACACGGTGGTTGCCGGCGACCGTGAAGCCGCCGAAGCCGCCTGGTGTTACCCGGACCCGCCTGCCGATTTTTCCTTGCTGGCCCGCGCCATCGCCTTCGATGCCGACCAAATGGACGAATTCACGGTGGATGCGCAACCGGCCGAGGCATAGCTTCCACTGGTTCTTCAGATCGGCGCGAATCGGAATCCGCTGGCATAGCCGCCTGGCAGGCGCAAAAGCAGGCGCGACCGCTGACCGCATGGCGGCACGCATGCAACGCCGAGCGCAGTCGCTGCGCTATCCTCTCGTCGGCCAACCGGGCCACGCGCCACCCTCGGAAGGACGTCCATTCCCGTGTCGCCACGCCGCTCCGCTCTTGCTCCCGACTCGTCGGGCGACGCTCCGTCCGCCGCTGCCGCCGTTGCCGCCCGCCAGCCGCTGCCGCCGCCGGATGCGCTCGACCCGCGACTCGAAACCGAGATCGACCAGTTCGCGGCGATGTACCGCTTTCCGCTCGATCCGTTCCAGCGCGACGCGATCCGCGCCCTGCTGCTGGGCGACTCGGTGATGGTCGCCGCACCCACCGGCACCGGCAAAACCGTCGTGGCCGAATTTGGCGTCTGGGACGCCTTCCGCCGCACCGGCCGCGTGTTCTACACCACCCCGATCAAGGCGCTCTCCAACCAGAAATACCGCGATCTGCGGGCCGTCTATGGCGACCAGGTCGGGTTGCTCACCGGCGATGTTTCGGAAAACCGCGATGCTCGCGTCATCGTGATGACCACCGAGATTCTACGCAACATGCTGCTGCAGACGCCATGGGATCTGGACGAGGTCGAGTGCGTCATCTTCGACGAGATCCACTATCTGGCCGACCCCGAACGCGGCACCACCTGGGAAGAGGCGATCATCCTCTGCCCGGATCACGTGCAGTTGATTTGTCTGTCGGCCACGGTCAACAACGCCGGCGAAATCGCCGCCTGGATCAGCCGTACACACCGCTCCATCCATCTCATCACCCATACCAAACGGGCGGTGCCGCTGCTGCTCTACTACTTCGTCGACGGCAAACTGAATCTGACGGTGGATCAGACCGGCCGCCTGGTGAAGGACTTTCCACATACCGGCGGTGAACTGCGCCGGCAGTCGCGACGGGCCGGTCGCCGTGCCGAACGCGCCGCGCCGGAGATGGACGAACCGCAGCCGCGCGAGATCATCGATGCCTTGGCTCACGACGATCTGCTGCCCGCCATCTATTTCTTGTTCAGCCGCAACGATTGCCAGTCCTATGCCGAGCGGTTGGCGGTGATGCGGCCTCATCTCGTGTCCGAGCGGCAGGTCGCGTTGATCGATCAGACCGTCGCCACCGTTCTCGCCGGGATGCGACCCGAAGATCGCGAGCTGGGGCAGGTGCAGGCGATCGTCGCCATGGCGCGCAAGGGCATCGGTTTCCACCACGCCGGGTTGCTGCCGATCCTCAAGCAATTGGTGGAGGTGTTGTTCACGCGCGGCCTGATGGAGGTCGTGTTCGCCACCGACACCCTCGCGCTGGGTGTCAACATGCCCGCTCGTAGCGTCGTCGTCGGGCGCATGAGCAAATGGGACGGCCGGCGCCGTCGCGCGCTGACCCCCAACGAGTTTCAGCAAATGGCCGGCCGCGCCGGTCGTCGCGGCATGGATCGCCACGGCCACGTCGTCGTGCCCTACTCGCCCTGGTTCACCTTCCACGAAACGCTGGACATCGCCACCGGCGAGTTGCTGCCGGTTCGCTCCGCCTTCGCCGTTCGCTACAACACCGTGCTCAATGTGTGGGATCCGCCGCGCGGCGAGCGAGTGCGGGCGATGCTGCAGCAGAGTCTCGATCAGTTTCAAAGCAGCCAGCGCATTCGCGATCTGGAAGAGGAGATCATCGATCTGGGGCGGGAGATCGAAAAGATTCCGCGGGGTTGCCTGATCGGTCTCGATGCCGGCGACGAGCTGCTGGAAGAGTACCGCGGCATCACCCGCTCGCTGACCGCCGCCCAGGGACGCGAGCGGCGGCTGCAAGACGCCTTGCGCGCGGTTCAGCGCGAGGCGATCGCATCCACGCCTTGGCCCGAGCCAGGACGCCAGGCGCTGCGGCGCGCCTTCCGCACCGCCCAGCCCGGTTTGCTGGCCCATGTTCGCGAACGCGGCTGGGGCATTTTTCTCGGTCGCGGCGCGCAAGGCGGGATCGGCCGCTTTTTGTTCGGCGACGAGATCGCGCTGCTGATCGAGTATCGCCAGATCGACCACTTGACCGACCGCCACGTTGACCTGCCGCCGGCACTGGTCAACCCGCCTGACGACATCGTCGACGCCCGCGAGTTGGTTTCCCCGGAGATCATCGCCGAACTTTGGGAAGCCGTCGCCACGCTCGATTTACCGGATTTAGCAGCGCAGATGAGCGCCCATCGGGCACGGGAGGCGGAACGAGCCGTCATCGAGAGCGCCGGGATGCAGGGCGAGCTGGATGTCGCGCGCGCCGAACTGGTCGCCATCGGAGAGGAGCGGCAGGCGCACCCCTGCCATGCCTGCCCGCGCCGCAAGGAGCACCGCGATTACCTGGCGCTGGTCGACAAGCTGGATGCCGAGCGGCGGGGAATCGAGTCGAAGCTGGGGCGGGAAATCGACGACGAGGACGAGCGCATCCGCGGCGTCATCCGCGGCATCCGCAATGTGCTGCATCGCTTCGGTTACCTGCACCGCAGTTACCCGACCGAGAAGGCGGACATGCTGGCCGAGGTGTTCGACACCGACGGGCTGATTCTATGTGAACTGGTCGATCGTGGAGTGCTGGATCGTCTCGCGCCGGAGAATCTGGCGGAAGCATTCTCCTGGTTCTCCTTCGATCGCGAATACCGCTACGGCAACCTGTTCGTGCTGCCCGACGAACTGGTCGCGGCTCGCCGCCGCATCGAAGACGTCGAACGATCGGTGCTCGGCGAGGAACGCGCCGAAGGGTTGATGATCTCGGAAGGGCACAATCCCAACTTCTACGGGGCTGCCCGCGCCTGGTGTTTAGGCGCGACGATGGCGGAGATCGGCGAGGCGATCGAGCTTTCGGAAGGCGATCTGGTGATCACCTTCAACAAGACGATCGATCTGATGCGTCAGGTGCGCGAGATGCTGATCAACGTGATTCCCGGCAGCGCGCTGATCGGCTCCCTGCGCGAGGCGGAGCGCATGCTGCGGCGCGACATCGTCGAGCAATCGCTGATCCTTGGGTTCGCTCCCATCGAGTTGCCGGAACTGCCGACCGAGTCGGAGCCGTCCGAGGAGTCGCCGGCCAGGCGAGCCCGCCGCAGGCGCTCGGGCGGGCTCGAGACAGCGGCCGCCGCGGAACCAGAACCGGACATCCTCGTCGAAGCTGTCGCGCGAGCGCGGCGCAAGGAGGGTGCGGCTGAAGCGCCGATCACGGTCGATCCCGCCGGAGAGTACGCGCAATCTCCGGCTAAACCGCGCAAGCGGACGGCCAAGGCAGCCGTAGCGACCACATCGACCGCGGCCAAGGTGCCGCGCGGCAGCCGCGCCAGCACCCCCCGCGCGACGACGTCGGATACGACCGGTCCCGCGCCGAAGCCGCGCGGGCGTCGAAAACCGGCGCCCGCCAATTCGGATTCGGCTGCGTCCGACGACGCGTAGCGCGCCTGGGATGCGGATCCGATCGCGGGCGCGGTCTTTGCGGCTACCGCAGTCGCGCGATCAGCACGATAAGCGCCACGACCGCCAGCGCGATGTTCAGCACGACAACCCGCCGGAGTCGTCGCGCCAGCTCGGCGGGTCCGCGGCCAGATGCCTCCCAACCGAGCCATGAGGTCGTCAACAGCGCGACCAGCAAGACGCCCAGCCCGGCATTCGGGTCGTACAACAGCGCCAGAAATGGCGCGACGATCACCGCCGCCGACAAGACGCACCCGATCCGTCCTTCCCGCGACTCCGGAATCCGCACGATCGTCCCGCGTCCTCCCCATACGCGGCGGGACCGCTGTCCCGCCCCGGCCATGTAGCATACGGGCGCCCGACCTTGGGCGTCCGGACGCCGAGGTTGCTTCCTGCGCTGCACCGCCTGTGCGGCCGTCAACTGCCCCGGCGCGCGGCTGACCCATCCCCCGCGGCCGGACGCCGGCGCAATGTGGCCAATCTGGCATTCCGACCGCTCGCTGCCGACCTATCGAGTGCTCGATCTTAAGCCTCCGGCGGCAACTGTCGATCTGATGGTGGTTGGCGCGGACGGAACCGGCGCGCGCCGTTTGGCAACCGACGTTTCCAGCAACACTGGTCCGGTCTGGAGTCCGGATGGTCGCTCCCTCGCCTTCACCGGTTTCGCCGCCTACGATCCGATCCTGGACGATAGTCCCATTGCTGTCCATCTCGTCGAGGGCGCTTCCAGCCGCGAAGCCAGTGTCTCCGGCGACCGCTTCGCTCTGGTCTTCAACCCCGCCTGGAGGCCGGCTGGGCGGATGCTCGTTTTCGTCGCCCAGCAACGCGGTCTGAACGAGCGCCCGCAGCCGGCCCCGGGCGATCTCTTTCTGACGACTCCCAATGCCGACCGCTTCGAGAATCTCACGCGCGGCGAAACACCCGATCTCTGGTCGGCGGTCTGGCGACTGCATGGCAATGACACCCTGATCTCCCGTCCGCGCCGCACGGTTGGAACTGGTATGACCCTCCCGAAACCGCGATCGCGCCGGACGCTGCCCGGCCGAAGCCCACGCCCTATTGGCGCCGGAGGCGAGCGTGACCTCGCGATTGCGGACGATGCAGGCCGCACGCCGCATCGCTGGGGTACAATGCCAAGCCGCCATTTCTCGGCTCGCTGCAGCGGGCGCCATCCGGTCCGACGATGGCCCCGCCCGACCCGTCACCGGACGGGATCGCCCTGGACAACACCGCATGACCGAC
>JADLCW010000532.1 GCA_020847015.1 Thermomicrobiales bacterium
AATCTACCGAAGTGTCGCTCGCGCGGTCGGTCTCCGCGCCGGATGCCGATTCCTTCGTCAATGGCGGATCGGCTCCCGCGACGGACGCCTCGGCTTGAGCGAGTTCGCCGGCCGATTCAGTGCGTGCGGCAACATCGTGGTCGCTGAGGGCGTGGGTGTCGCCAGCGTCGATGCGGACATCAGGCGGCGGGTCAGCGGTGATGGCTGGCGACCCGGCCATGCGGGCGGATCGGCGCGGTGGCCGCGAATAGTGGCGCTGGGTGTAGCGAAACGCCCAGCCGATGGAGCCGAGCAGCACGATCGCGAGCGCGAGCATGACCGCCGTCGCGCCAGCGCGGTCGCTCCAACCGGCGAACAGCGCTACGGCGGTGACGGCAAGCAGCACGAGTCCGTCGAGCGCCAAGGCGCGCCCGGCGGCGCGGCAGACGCCATGGAGCGTGCGGGTTCGCCGGGGATCGGTGGGCGCGCGCGATGCGGCGCGGCGGACCCACCAAGACCCGGCGTCGCGCACGATAAGCCCAAGGAGGATGGCGAGCGCCCCGATCCCTACGCCAACCACGACGAAATCCACCCGCTCCCCCTTGCCCGGCCGCGGTAGAGAGTGCCGGAATGCCAAGTGTAGAGCGCCGGAAGCCAGGACGGCCGACCGCAGGCAAATGAAAACCGGGGTTTCGCACCGCGCGAAACCCCGGTCGGCACGAGCCTCGGCGGCGGCATGTCCGACTCATGCCGCCGCGCGAAACCGATGCATTGCCTAGCGGCGGCGCAGACCCATGCCCGCGGCGGCAGCGGCGCCAGCCGCCGCGATCGCCGAGAGGATGCCCGCGTCGATGCCGCCGATGCCGGTGGACGGCAGCGCCACGACCTCGCCGCTCGGCTTGCCCTCCGGCTTCCCGGATGGCTTGCCTTCGGGCTTGCCTTCCGGCTTGCCAGCGTTGGTGTTGCCAACGGTGATGGCGTTGCCGGCGTTCTGACCGCTGTTGATGTTGCCGACCGTGATGGCCCCGCCATTCGCCTGAGCATCAGCGGCGCCGCCATTGCCGACCGACGCCGTGCCGAGCGAACCGCTATTGGTCACGCCGACGTTGTGGCTGCCGCCCGAGGCATCGGCAAGACCGGAGCCGCCGTCGGCGCCGAGCGTCAGCGTCGTGTCATTGGTGATTGTGCCGCCGGTGATGACCACGGCTGGCACATCCCCTCCGCGGTCCCCACGGCCTTCGGCCGCAGTCATTCCGTACGTGCCGACCACGAGGGCCAGCGCGGTTGTGGACACAACCGCAATCCGTGCCAGTTTCACGTGCAGGACTCCTCCCCTTGCCACGGTCATGCCGCGCACCCAACCATTGGCGCGCTCCGCACGCCGCGCGTTGGACCCCGGTCCCCTACGGCGGGCGCCTCTCCGCTCTGCTGCGTTCACACCACCTCGGATCCGGCCGACGGCTCCATCTCCAGGAGGCTCACCGAGTTTGTCGGTGAAACGCGCTCGCAGCAAAGTGGCCAAGCAGCCAACGCTACTCGAGACTCCCCGTAGTCGCCCAAATCCGGCGAACCGAATGACTGGCGACGACGAGGCGCTCTGCGCGCACTCTAGCAAGCATTTCGACTTTTCGCAATAGCGATCGACCGCGTTCGTTCGCACGCTGACGGCAGATGACTGTCTGTCTCGCAGACACAGCGAAACCCCGCCGGAGCGGGGCTTCGCAGCCAGATGTCTGGATTGTGCGTGGGGCGCCGCGGGTCACCGCGACGCCCCTGCCGGATTAGCTCCGGCGGCGCAGGCCGAGACCCGCCGCACCCGCCGCGCCAGCCGCGGCCAGAGCCGAGAGGATGCCCGCGTCGATGCCGCCGACGCCGGTGGACGGCAGCGCCACGACCGGAGCCTCAGCCACCGGTGCTGCCTTGATCGGAGCCTCCTTGATCGGCTTCGCCTCCGGGCACGGCTTGCAGGCGATGGTGTTGCCCACCGTGATGGCGTTGCCGGCGTTGCTGCCGCTGTTGATGTCGCCCAAGCTGACTGCGCCGCCGTTGGCCTGCGCATCGGCGCCGCCACCCTGGCCGACCGCCGCCACGTCGCCGAGGCCGCCGCCGGTCACGCCGACGTTGTTGCTGCCGCCCGAGGCGTCAGAGATGGCGGTGCCCGCGTTGGCGCTGACCTGGATATTGGTCTGGTTGCTGACGGACCCGCCGTCGATCACGACGGCCGGCCCCTCGATGACGCCGCACTCGCAGCCCAGAGCCGCGCCGTCGCCCTTGGCGTTGGCGCCGACGCCGGCGAACATGCCGCCCGCCAGCATGAGCGCCATGGTCGGCGCCACGATGAACCGTGCGATCTTCACGATGGATCCTCCTCCCCGACTGCGCGACTGACCCGATGGAGGCCAGTCGCAAGCCACCTGCCAGCAGTCTTCGCTGCGGACCTTCCGCACCTCGACCGCCGACCGACCCCGTTCCCCGAGCGGGTGATCGCCGAGAGCCGACGGAGCCCCCTGCGACCGCAGCTCGCGCTTCGTACGGCCGTGACGCCTCCGAGGTTCGGGACCTCGCGACGCCGGCGCCGCCCGACGCGAACCGTGTCCACCCCCGTGCGGGGTAGAACGATCGCTGCTGTCTGCCGAAAATGCAAACAGCAACACCCATACTATTTTACGGATACTCGCATCATCTTGTCAAAACGTACGGACGCAACAGATTTTGCCTTCTCGCACCTATGACAAGCGGCACAGCTCCCGAATTGCCGCGCCGAAAATGCCCCCGCGGGCGCACCACCTCGTTCCCGCCTGCCGGCCGGACGATTTCGATGCCTCCCGATCGCTGCAACGCGCCACGCCGCCATTCGGTTTCACCGTCGGCGCCCGCTCGTCGCATCGCCCGTTCATCCCCCCGGAAACGACTCCGACGGAGAGGGGTTGACAGGTCGCGGGCGGCTCGGTAGAGTGTACGTACAGTCCCGAGGGGCCGGTCGTGAATCCGGCTCCCCAACCGGATCGGAGCTGGGGGCAGACGTGCTGCGGGGCGCGCCGGCACACCCGACCGAACCGGGATCGACCGAGGAACCGCGTCCGTTGCGGGGCGTTGATGCGGGGACTCGACCGGTCGGGGGAGCGCGGCGGAACGCTTGGTTCGTCGGGACTGTTTTTTCATGCGCCTTGCTTTTCTGGATCGACGCGTCCCGGCGTTTGCGATACTGCTTGGATGCAGCGAGCCGCTCGGGGTGCGGCGATGCGTGCGTGTCGATGGAGGAGAGCCGCAAATGGCGCAGCGTTTCACGGTGGTGGTCACATCCGACCGCTACGGCAACGAGACCGAAGGGCTGGAGATGGAGCGCGAAACGCTTCTGGAAGTGACCGATCTCGATATCGATCTCCAGGGCCGCCCCAGCACCAGCGAGGACGAACTGATTCTGGCCGGAGCCGATGCCGATGCGCTGTGCGTTTCCACCCGCGAGGCGGTCACCCGCCGCGTGCTGGAGCATCTGCCGCGCACGAAGGTGATCAGCCGCTATGGCGTCGGGTTGGATAATGTCGATCTCGACGCGGCGGCCGAGCAGGGCATCGTCGTCACCCATTACCCCGGCTACTGCACGGCCGAGGTGGCCGACCACGCACTGGCGATGATCCTGGCGCTGAACCGGCGGATTGTCGAACTGGATCGCTCGCTGCGTAGCGGGGACTGGGTGACGCATGGGCCGGCAACGCGCAAGATTTTGCGCGGTCCCGTTCCGCCCCTGCGCGAACTCACGCTCGGCATCGTCGGCTTCGGTCGCATCGGGCAGGCGGTGGCCGAGCGGGCGCTCCCCTTCGGCTTGACGCTGCTCGCCGCCGACCCCTATCAGGATTCGGCGGTCGTGGAAGCGCACGGCGTGGAGCCGGTCGCGCTGAACGAATTGCTGGAGCGCGCCGACATCGTCACGCTCCACTGCCCGCTCACGCCGGAGACGCGCGGCATCATCGACGCCGCCGCGCTGGCGCGCATGAAGCCGTCAGCGGTGCTGGTCAATACCGCTCGCGGTCCACTCATCGATTTGCCGGCATTGGCCGCAGCGCTTCAGGAAGGACGCCTCGCCGGAGCGGCGCTGGATGTGGTGGACCCGGAGCCGCTGCCGGCCGACGCGCCCTTCTACCGGATGGAAAACGTCATCCTCACTCCGCATAGCGCCTACTATTCCGAGCGATCGGTGGAAACGGT
>JADLCW010000533.1 GCA_020847015.1 Thermomicrobiales bacterium
GAATGTCCTCCATCGAGACATCGAGTCGCGTCACGCTGACGAACGCCGGAATGGCCGCTTGCGACCCGACCTCGCCAGCGGCCGGAACGGGCGTTCCTTCAACCGATGCAGGCACCCCAACATCGGCAAGCGGCCAGACGACGTCTCCGAGGTTGTCGCAGGTTCCACTATGGATATGAGCTGGGTGGGCTGGTTCACCCGCCGCTTCCTGCAATTCTGCGACGGGTGTCGTATCCTGCGCGATCGCAGCCGACGCCATCAACCCGAGGCTTGCCGCCGCGATCAGCGCGCCTGTGCGAAAGAATCCAGGATATCCTGCCATGTCGCTACCTCCGGATGCGGTTGGTCGAACTACTCGTGACCGCGGTGGCGCGGCCGCGCGTGGTCGCCGCGCTGGCGCCGCCTACCCGACACGCAGGTTCGGCGCCGGAACCAGGCATTCGCACAGATGCGGCGCCGGGATTGCGTTGCGGGCGCCACAGGAACTGGCGGCGCCCGAACATTCGTGGCTGAATGGACAGACGACTCCGAATGCTGTCGGCGCAGACGCCGCGACACCGGGCCTCAGGGTTTGAAGGGGGAATGCATGCAACCGAACGACGCCAACCAGACTCGACCGGGCGAGGAGGAGCGGACCCGCGATCCGCTCGATGATGCGGACGACGCCGTCGATACTGAAAAGAATCCCCGCGGACTGTTCGGTCGCATCGCCGATTCGGCCGAAGGTCCGCTGACCGCCGCGGGAGCGGCGATCGATCGATTCAGCCGACCGCGGATTCCCAGCGCCGCCGAAATCGACGCGGCTCGCGCCGATCTGGCCGCTGCCAGCGCCGACTTGGATCCGGCTTCGCCGGTCGCCCCCACGAAGTCAGACGGTTCGACCGAACGCGGCCGCGACTGGTTGTCGGTATCCAACGACAACACGCCGGAAGGTCGACTGCACGATGTCGTCAATGGAGGTCCGATCGCGATCGTGCGCGACGGCATGCACGTGGTCGACGTTAACGGCGAAGCGGTCGGCAAGGTGAAAGCGGTGCGGATGGGCAACGCGACCGCCGCAACCGTCAATGAGGCGATCTGGCGGGAAGACGATTCCATCATCGACCGGATTGCGCGTGTGGTTCTGGTTGGCTCCGACGAGGCGCTGCCGGAGACCGTGCGCAATCAGTTGCGTCGGGTCGGGTTCATCTTCATCGATGGCAAGGGCTGGTTGTTCGACCACGACAGCTTTGCTTCGGCTGAGCAGATCGCCCGGGTCGAAGGCGAGACGGTCTACCTGAATGTGCCAAAGGAGGAACTTCCCGTCGTCTAGCCCGCCGAACCGCGCCCAACTGCGCGGGTCTCGAGCCGCGGTCGCGCCGGCTTCTGACGGCGGAACCATTATACTCGCGCTTGTATGCCTACCCTTACATTTCTCGGCACCGGCACCTCCAATGGTGTCCCGATGATCGGGTGCGAATGCCCGGTTTGTCGCTCCTCCGATCCGCGCGATCGACGTTCACGCTCCTCGGCGGTCGTCCAGCGGGGCGACCGCACGCTGCTGATCGACACCGCTCCGGAACTGCGTCTGCAGGCGATGGCGGTCGGGTTGCGGCGCGTCGACGCCGTGCTGATCACCCACCCGCATGCCGATCATATCGGCGGATTCGATGATCTGCGCCGCTTCAACGAATTGATGCAGCAGCACCTCCCGGTCTATGCCGAACCGGGTTCGGCGGCGCTGCTGCGCGAACGCTATGGGTACACGTTCGTCGATCAATATCCGGCGTACGGCATCAAGCCGGATTTGCGGTTGCACGAGGTTGCAGGACCGTTTGCGGCTCCGGGCGGCGAGGTGATCCCGATTCCGGTCCACCATGGGCGGCTGCCCATTGTCGGCTATCGCTTTGACGATCTCGCCTACGTGACCGACGCCAAGACCGTACCCGATGAGTCGGTCGCGTTGCTGCGCGGCGTGAAGGTGCTGGTCGTCAACGCGCTGCGGGAGCGCCCCCACCCGACCCATTTCAGTTTTGCCGAAGCGTTGGCGTTCATCGAGCGGGTCGGCCCCCACGAAGCGTACTTGACCCATCTTTCTCACGAGACCAGCCACGCTGACGCCACCGCGCGGTTGCCGCCCCACGTGCACGTGGCCTACGACGGCCTCACCATCGGCGCCGAGCGCAGGTAGGTGCGGGCCGCGCGGTGCTGTTTGCTATCATCCTCAGGCATGGATGCGTGGCCGGCCGGCGCGATGCGCGGAGATCGCGCCGAGGCTCAAGGACATGGTCGTGGATGAACCGGTCGCGGAGCGACGCGATCTTGCCAGCGGGCCGGCGGCAGAGGATGGGCGCGCGTGAAGATCGCTCTCGTCTCCCCCTACGATTTCGCCAATCCCGGCGGGGTTTCCGAGCATATCGGCCACCTCAGCGCCGAGTTTCGCAAACTGGGCCACGATGTCACGGTGATGGCCCCGCGAGCGCGCAAGGGCGGTCTGGAGATTCGCGACGGCTTCTACGGCATTGGGCGCACCTTCGCCATTCCCAGTAATGGCAGCACCGCTCGCCTCACCTTCGATGTCACCCTCTACGCGGCGGTCAAGGGCGTGATGCGGCGCGAGAGTTTCGATGTCGTCCATGTGCACGAGCCGCTGGTGCCGGCGCTGCCCTACATGGTATTGCTCAACTCCCAGGCGGTGAACGTGGCCACGTTTCATGCCTTCCGCTCCTCGAGCGCGCTGTACACTGCGTTCAAACCGTACATGAAACTGCTGTTGTCGCGGCTGGATGGTCGCATCGCCGTATCCGAGCCGGCCCGCGAGTTCGTCAGCCAGTATTTTCAGGGGCCGTACGAGATCATCCCCAATGGCATCGACATGGCGCGATTCGATCGCGTGCAGCCATGCCCGTGGGCCATGGGCGACCGGCCGCGCGTGCTCTTCGTGGGGCGCTATAACGAGCCGCGCAAGGGATTCAAGTACTTGCTACGGGCGATGGGGCAGGTGCAGCGGCAATTCCCGGACGCTCAACTCGTGGTGGTCGGCACCGGCAAACCGGAAAAATTCGCCAAGATGATGGAAAAATACGCGGTCCGCCATGTTACGTTCGCCGGGTTTGTACCGCCGGAGGAATTGCCGCGCTACTATGCGAGTTGCGATGTGTTTTGTGCGCCATCGATCGCCCGCGAAAGCTTTGGCATTGTACTGCTGGAGGCCATGGCGTCCGGCAAGCCGGTGGTGGCTGGTGACAATCCGGGTTACGCCAGCGTGATGACCCACGGTCATGAGGGGATGTTGACCCCGCCGAAGAACGCGCAGGATCTCGCCCTGGCGCTGGTGCGCCTGCTCGCTGATAGGGAACTGCGAGAACGATTTGGCGCCGCCGGCCGCATCACGGCGCAGCGATATGCTTGGCCGCTGCTGGCCGAGCGGGTTCTCGACGTGTACGACCGCGCGGCCCGCGGAGCCGTGCTCGCGCCCCGGCAGCGGGGCTTCGCGTAGCGGAGAGCGGCTGGTGATCTCGGAGTGGATCGGTCCCCGCGTCCGCACATGGATGCTCCGGGTCGGTCGCGTGTTGTCCGGTTGGGGGTTGTCGCCCAACCTGTTGACGGTGCTCGGGTTAGTGCTCAACGGGCTGGTGGCGGTCGTTATCGCGATGGGCCACCCGGTCGCGGGCGGGGCATTCTTGCTGATCGCCAGCGCCTTCGACATGCTCGATGGGGCCGTCGCCCGCGCCGACGACTCGGTGACGCGCTTCGGCGGGTTCCTCGATTCCACGCTCGACCGCTATTCCGAGATCGTGATCTTCGTCGGCGTGCTGGTCTACTTGCTCGATACGCCGGACGGCCGCATCGGCAGCGTGCTGGTGCTGTTGTCCGCGACCGGGGCGCTCATGATCAGCTACGTCCGGGCCCGCGCGGAAGCCGCCGGATTTGGCGCTTCGGTCGGGTTGCTGCCGCGACCGGAGCGGGTCATCCTGTTGGCAATCTGCCTGCTGCTGGGTCGCCCCATCTGGGCGCTGTGGATTTTGGCGATCTTCACGCATGTGACGGCCGCCATGCGCATCCTGCACGTTTGGCGAGCGGGTCAGGCCGAGGCGACCGCTAAAACGAGACCGGCCTCGCGCGGCAGCGGGGCGGCTTCATGAGCGATCGCGGTCCTCATCTCGATGGGCCGGACGACTTGCCGCCCACCACCGCTCACGACATCGCTTCTGCCGGCCGTTCTTGCTCGGCGATCCTCGTGCTGGCGGTGATTATTCTGCTGTTGTTGTGCATCGGGATCGCGTTGCGCTGGGCGTTGCTCCAACCCTAGCCGCGCCCGCCCGGCCCTCCGCCATCTCGTAGGCTATGATCGCGCCAGGAACGCCGGAGCGCGGCAGCAACGCGGAGGAGCATATGGACGGCAGCAGCGAACGACTCTCCGTCGCAGTCGTGCAAATGAACTCGCGCGACGACAAGCAGGCCAATATCGAGGCGGCGCTGGCCGGGATCGACCGGGCGGCGCTGGGCGGCGCGCGTTTCGTCACGCTGCCTGAAATATGGCCATATCTTGGGCCGGATCGCGACAACTACGAAAACGCCGAGCCAATCCCCGGCCGGACCTCAAATCTGCTGGCGGAGCGAGCGCGCCGTCACGGAATCCACTTGCACGCCGGCAGCATGCTGGAGCGAGTTGACGGTCGGGAACTTCTGCTCAACACCAGTATCGTGTTCGACCCGCAGGGGGACATCGTCGCGCGCTACAGCAAGATCCACATGTTCGATGTCGTGCTGGACGGGGTCGCCAGCTACCGCGAGTCAGCGACGGTGGCTCCGGGCGATGCGATCGTCACGGTTGACATCGACGGGTTCACGGTCGGGCTGACGATTTGCTACGACCTGCGCTTCCCCGAGCTGTTTCGCATCCTCGCGCTGCGAGGAGCGGACGCGATCGTGCTGCCGGCGGCCTTTACGATGACCACTGGCAAGGACCATTGGGAAACGCTGATCCGGGCGCGCGCCATCGAGAACCAGCTCTACATGATTGCGCCGGCGCAAGTTGGGCAGCATCCGCCGGGCAACTGGAGCTACGGACGCAGCATGATCGTCGACCCGTGGGGCACGGTGCTGGCGACGGCCCCCGATGAGGAAACGGTCATCTTCGCCGAGCTTTCGAAGGAGCGCACCCGCGCGGTGCGGCGGCAAGTTCCTTCCCTCGCCAACCGGCAGCCTACCGCCTACGCCTGGCCGCAGGGTGAGCCCGCCGGAGCGGGGCGGGGAATCGCCGCCGTTCGCTGAGGGTGCGGCGCGCCGGATCCCCGCTCCTGACTCCGTGAGGTCGAGGCAAACCGGCATTCCAGCCGCCGGGAGGGCGGCGACGGCATGATCGATGGACTGCGCTCGTCAACGCGAACGCATCGTCATGTCGCGCTTCGGGCGGCCTCGGCCGCGCTGTGGCTTGCCTTGGCCGCCGCGCTGGGGGGGTGCAGTGGACCCGATGCGCCGGAGCCGACGGTAGTTCCGGCTCCGCCGCTGATCGTCGTCACGGTCACCCCCGGTCCCAAGGCGACTCCGGCTCCGCGCATCGTGGGGCGCTACGTGGTTCGTCCGGGCGATACCCTCTCCGGCATCGCCAGTCAGTTCGGCATTTCGGAAGAGGCGATCGTAAACGCGAACCACCTCTCGGATCGTGACCGACTCTACGCTGGCCAGGAGTTGGAAATTCCCGCGCCGAGTTCGTAGAGATTCGGTCAGGCGATGGTTGACCGTTTCTGGTGAAGCGTGGTACGCTCGCGTCACCGCTGGAGGCTAATGGGTTTCCAGCCGAGGCGAAGGCCTCGTCCGAGCAGGGTAAAGGAGGTGATGCCCATGAGTAGTCACGGTTCTCTGGGCATCACGGTGGTGTCTGCCTAACGGCAGAGAACCTCCACCGCGATGCCCTCGGTACCTTGACTACTCATGGGCATCACCTCCTTTACCCTCTACGGACTTCGGAGTTCACCGACCGTCTTTCGATCAGCGTGGGCGTACGTTACC
>JADLCW010000534.1 GCA_020847015.1 Thermomicrobiales bacterium
CATCCGCTCTGGGTGTACCTCTCCAGTCTGGCCGGTTCCGATGCGCTGCTGACCTTGACGATCGCGCTTTCGGTGCTGGCGGCAATGGCGCTGGCCGAGCGACCGACCTGGTGGCGCGCATTCCTGCTCGCGCTTGCCATCGGGGTGGGCGCGTCGACGAAACTCAGCCCGCTGGCGATGAGCGTGCCGCTCGCCGGGCTGGGCGCCGCATATCTGGTCTGGGCCTGGCGCAACCGGGGGCGGGATCGGCTTCGCGTCGCCGCGCTTGGTTGGCGATTGCTGCCGCAGCCGATCGTCGCCTATGCGGTGTTCGTTGTCAGCTATCCGTATCTCTGGCCCGACCCTATCGGCCGGACGCTGACGCTGTTTCGGTTTCGGGCCAAGGAGATGGCCAACCAGGGGGCGATCTGGAGCGAACTGAATGTGACCGGCCCCGCCGACGCCTTGAGCCGGATCGGTGTCTGGCTGGGCGGCGGCGACACGACGACAGGGCGGCTGGCCAACGCAGCGTTGAACGGATTCGGGGTGAATTGGCAGTCGCCGGGCGTCGATCTACCGCTGGCCGTGGCCGGGGGGATCGTGCTGATGGCGCTGGTGATCCGACATGGACTGGCGAGTCGACACGCGCTGGCGGCAGTGATTCTCGGAGGGCAAGTGGCGTTGATCGTGGTGGGAATGCGCGCCGACTTCGCACGCTATCTGCTCCCGGTGGTGCTGACCGAGGCGGTATGCATCGGGGTGCTGGGGGGAGAAGCGTGGGCGGCAGTGCGCGAATGGGTCGCGCGGCGGGGGTCGGCGATGCCGGCCGATGCGAATCCGGCCGAACCAGCGGCGCGCGCATCGTGAGCGAGCGCGCATTGCCTGGCGCGAGCATCACCCGGTTCGTGGCGCGGGGGTCGGCGCGGCTTAGCTACGAAGCGATCGGAGAGCCAGCGGCGCCCGCTTTGGTCGCCTTGCACGATCTGCTGGCCCAGCGCGGCGTATGGCGCCCTTGGGCGGAGATGCTGGCTGAGGCGGGGTTACGGCTGATCGCCATCGATGCGCGCGGCCACGGAGCCAGCGCCGCGCTGGGCGGGCGCGCCTACCCCGTCGCCGAACTGGCGGCCGATGTGTTGGCGGTGCTGGACAATGAGGGCGTCGCGACCGCGCATTTGGCGGGTCACGGCTGGGGAGCGGCGACGGCGCTGGCGGTCGCGCGCGGCGCGCCGGAGCGAGTGGGCGCGCTGCTGCTGATTCAGCCCGATCTCCCGGGAATTCTGGCGGGCGATGCATCCCCGGCGGCCCGCTGGGCCGCTGAGACGGCGCGCGAGCTGCTCTCCACCGCGGCGGTGGCCGCCGACAAGGGGATGACCGACCGGGCGCTGGATATTCTGTTGAACCCGCGCTGGGGGGCGGAGTGGCGGGCGCGGTTGCCTCGCCCGCGTCTGAGCGCGATTCGGCGCAACGCGGGATCGCTGGGGGCCATCCTGGGCGGCGCGTCCGTCGAAGGGCCGACCGCGCAGATGCTGGAAGGATTCAACGCGCCGACGCTGGTGCTGGTGGGCGCCAACGCAAGCGAGCGGGATCGGCTGGTCGCGGAGCGGTTGGCCGCCGCCCTGGCGGGGGCATCGCTGGAGCGGGCGGCGCTGATTGATTCGGACGGGCTGGTCGACCCGGGCGCCGAGGCAGCGGTCGCGGCGGTTGCCGCCTTCCTGCGGGATCTCGCCCCGCGATGAGCGCGGCCGGCGCGCAAGAGGCGGCGGTTTGATGGTGACGGTAACGGTTGCCGAGGGCATGCTGCGAGTGCGGCTGGACGGCTGGGCGGCATTGCTCGCGCTGCGTCGCGCGATCGACGTGCCGGTGGCGCGGATTGCCGATGCGTCCATCGACCTATCGCCGGGGCGGCCGCGCGGGGTGCGCATGCCGGGCACGTTTCTCCCCGGCATCATCACCGCCGGGAGCTATTGGCGGCCCGGGTTCCGCAGCTTCTGGTATGTGACGCATCGGCGACCGGCGGCGGTCATCGATCTGGCGCAAGGCGGACCGTACGACCGGCTGGTGATTGCCACGGCCAACCCGGCCGCAACCGTGGCCGAGATCCGGACCGCGTTGCGGAACCAAGCAGGATAGGCGCGCTGTCGATGCGGCCAAGCGTCAACGGACGCCATCGGGACACGCTGTCCCTGGCGACTGGCTCCTCCGCGGGCGCCGAGCGCTAACGTCACGCTGCGGCTCATCGACGCCTGTTAGACGCAACCGGTCGCCCGCTTGTCGCGGCTTCCGGCATACCGCAGTATGGGCGGAGACGCCCGGGCGCTTCCCCGTGTGCGCCGTCGTGTTCGCTCGGAGGATTCGCCATGCTCCCGCTCCGACGTTTTTCTCGTCGCGCCGCCGCGCTCCATCTTGGCGGAGCCGGTTTGGCGGCCGCCTTTGCGGGTCGAATGGCGCTACCGGTCGCGGCGCACGATGCCACGCCCGAGGCGACTCCGGTCGGGGAACCGCTGCCGGACGGAATCACCGCCATCATCGAGCAGCCGAAGTATGCGTTCGCGCGCTGGGGCATTCACGTCGCCGACCGCGCCACCGGCGAGGCGATCTACGATCTGCGCGGGGACGAGCGGTTTCTGGCGGCCTCGACGAACAAGCTCTTCCCGGGCGCCGCGGCGCTCGCGGCCTACGGGCCGGACTACCGATTCGAGACGCCGATCTACCGCGATGGCGCCATCGGCGCCGACGGCGTTCTGACGGGCAATCTGGTGCTGGTCGCCAGCGGCGACCCGACGATGGGCGGACGCACCACGCCGGATGGGCAGATCGCCTTCACCTCCATCGATCACATCTACGCCAACGTGTTTCCCGAGATGGCGACGCTGACCCCGGAGGACCCCCTGGCGGGGCTGGATGACCTGGCGCAACAGGTCGCTGCGGCGGGCGTTCGGCACGTCACGGGCGATGTCGCCATCGATGCCCGGCTTTTTCCATCCATGGAGAAGGACGGGTACGTGCTGACGCCGATCTGGATCAACGACAACCTGATCGATATTTCCGTGACCCCGGGCGCTGACGGCGAACCGGCGAATGTCGCCTGGCGTCCGCAGTCGGCAGCCGTTCAGGTGCAGACCGACGTGCGCACCGTTGCCTCCGGTGAGGACCTGAGTCTGACCGTGACATCGCCTTCGCCCGGGACGATCGCCGTCGCCGGGCAGATCCCGGTCAGTGTGCCGCACGCGCTGCAGACCTTCCAGGTTCCCGATCCGCCGGCGTTTGCCCGCACCTTGTTGATCGAGGCGCTCGACCGCTCCGGGGTCACGGTGACCGCCGCCGCGACGGGGCCGAACCCGGAGGATATCCTGCCCGCGCCGGGCAGCTATGCCGCCGACAACCAGGTGGCGCTCTTCACCTCACCGCCGTTTTCCGAGAACATCAAACTGATCTTCAAGGTCAGCATGAATCAGCATGCCGATCTGCTGATTTTCCTGCTGGCGCTCAAGCATGGGCAAACCAGCTTCGCGGACGGGCTGACGCAGATCGTTCCGTTCCTGCGGGAGATCGGTCTCGATCCGGATCTGGTCTCGATCAGCGACGGCCGCGGCAACGAATACACGGATCTGTTCAGCCCGCGAACTGTCTCGCATCTGTTGCAGGCGATGGCGACCCGGCCCGACTTTCCTCCCTACTTCGATGCGCTGCCGATCCTCGGCGTCGATGGTTCCGAAGCCAATACGGTCGGGCCAACCAGCCCGGTGCGGGGCAAGGCGTTCGCCAAATCGGGCACGACGGTCGCCGGCGACGGCATGAACCAGCGCGCGTTGACGATGGTGCGGGCGCTGGCGGGGTATTTGACGGCCAAGAGCGGGCGGGAGCTGATCTTCGCGATCTACGTCAGCGACGTGCCGCTGGCCGACGTGCTCGATATCCTCACGATCATCACGGAGCAAGGCTCCATGGCCGAGGTGATCTACGAGCAGAACTGAGGCGTCATTCGGCATCGCGACGCCTTCGTCGCGATGCCTCCCCCGCACTGTTCGACCGTCGCGCGTCAGAACCCGACATTTTGCGGTCCCTTCAATCCCAGCATCTGGCGGGCCTCGTCCGGAGTGGCTGGCTCCAGCGACAACTCGCGCAGAATGCGCACGACCTTGGCGACCAGCGCGGCATTGGAGCGGGCCAGCTCGCCCTTGCCGAGGTAGATGTTGTCCTCCAGCCCGGTGCGGACGTTGCCGCCCATGATGGCTCCCATCGTGGTCAGATTGATCTGGTGGCGGCCGGCGCCGAGGATCGACCAGATG
>JADLCW010000535.1 GCA_020847015.1 Thermomicrobiales bacterium
TCGTACAGTTCGGCCCAAGTTTTGGGGTACTGCTCGGCGGTGATGCCGGCCTTGGAGAGGATGGCGTTGTTGGCCATGATCGTGCCGCGGATGGACACGAAGTAGGGCAGCCCGAACAGCTTGCCGTTGACGGTCATGGAGTCGCGCACGCCGTCGTACATCTCGCCGCGGGCTTGTTCGACATCCCACCAGCCTTCGAAGTCGGTCACCCAACCGGGGATCGACCAGCGATAGAGCGTGGCCGGGTTGGCGTAGCCCATATCCAGCGGCTGGTTCGCGATATGGAAGTTCTCCACGATCGGAATGTAGTCGCCGGTGATGGTCTGGTAGTCGACGTTCTCGCTGTACTTCTCGTTGAACTTGTCGGTGTTGCTCTGCACGATTTCGGTGCGGAAGTTCCAGCCGCGGAAGATGAGCGGATCGGAGACATCGGCATCCGGTCCCGGCGGCTGAATCTGGGCGGCCTGCGCGGCGGCGGTGGTCAGCGAGATTCGCTGTCGGCTGGCCGGCAGCGGGGCCGCGCCGATCTGCGGCGCATTCAGATAACTGGCGATCAGCGGGGTGGCGGCGCCAGCTGCGGCGGCCCGCTTGAAAAAGGTTCGGCGATCGATGCGCCCCTTCAACAGATCGTCGAAATGTTCGTGAATCGGAGGCATTCCGCGTAGCTCCTTTCCCGCAACGACAGCCGGGCGCTTGCCCGACCGATGTCCGGCCGACCGTGGAACGCCGCGACTGCGCGGCGGAACGGGTCATCCGAGGAGTCGCCCTCTGGCGAGCGGATCTCGCCGGCTGGCAACGATTTCAGCTTTTCGACAGTCCGACCGTAGCACACCCCTATTGCCCCGTAAAGAGATGGACGCGGCATTCCAGGGTCATCCGCCGTCAGCGCGATCGATCCCCGCGACCAAAATGCGCGGCGGCGGGGGGCGCAGCCCGCCGGCAGGGCTGCCGCCCGCGGCCCATTGCCCCAGCAGCGGAGCGCCTGCATGCGCTACTGGCGAGTCGGTGGCATTCCGGATGCGTACCCCGCGCCGTGCGCGGCGAGCGCGGTCGGAACCCGGAGCGCTGACGCCGAAACGGGTTGCGACAGTGGACGAGGGACGACTGGTTCGGCATCGCGCGGGCGGCATCGGCGCCCGGGAGCGGAGGCGGCACAATGGCACGAACGGGAACGCGCATGACCGCGATCGTCGGCATCGCCGCAGCGTTGGCGCTGTCGCTGGGCGGGGTCGCCAACGTGGCGACGGCGCAAGAGATCCAGAGCGGGTTTCCCGCGCAGATCCACACGGGAACCTGCGAGAGCCTCGGCGAGGTGGTTCACCCGCTCGGCGCCGTCCATCGCGGCGTGATCGCCGATGTGGAACATGGCGCCGACGCGGTGGCCGACGCGGTGCGGGACGTGGCCGAGAAGTCCGAGGCGCTGGCCGGCAAGGTGTTCGACGCGATCAAGAAGGCGGACCAGGATCTGCGACGGGAGCACCCGACAGTGCTGCCGGTGGAGTTGAGCGAATCGACCGTGACGGCCGCGCTGCCCGATCTGCTGAGTTCGCCGCACGCGATCGTCATCTCCGAGAGCGCCGATAAGATGGAGACGCACATCGCCTGCGGCGACATCACGGGAGAGCTGCCGGCGAATGGCCGGGATATCGCGGCGCCGCTGAATGCGGAGAGCGATTCAGGCTACTCCGGGATCGCCTGGTTGCATGAGAATGGCGACAAGACCCAGGTGCTGGTTTTTCTAACGCAGGGGTTGCCGGAGCTGGGTGAGACCCCGGCAGGCACACCGACCCCGTAACACGCATCGATCGGAGACCGGTGGAGCAGCTTGCGCGGCGAGCTGCTCCACCGGTTCCTCGCGCCCGGGAGGCGAGGCCGGCTCCGGCGCGATCAGCCCTCGGCGGTGCGCTCCCGGATTAGCAGACACACGGTGCGCGGCGGCAGACGCACCCGGGCGCTGTCGGGAAGAGGAGCCTGGTCGGGAGAGTCGGGGGCGCCGGTGTCGAGCAGCAGGCGCCACTGGGCGGGGCCGTCGTCGAGCTTCGGCAGACTGAACTCGGCGGGGCGAGTCCCGGCATTGAGCAGCAGCGCCAGCGTATCGTCGACGAGCGGCGAGCCATCGGGAGCGAGGTCGGCGATCTCGTCGCCGATCAGGCAGAATCCGAGCGCCGAACCATCGGGCACGGTCCAATCGTGGTCGCTCATCTCGCCGCCGCCGTTGCGCAGCCAAATGATGTCGCGCTGACCGCCGCCGTTGGAGCCGACGAAAAAGCGCCGCCGCCGCAGCACCGGATGGCGCCGCCGCAGCGCGATCAACTGCCGGGCAAACGCGAACAACGCCTCGTCGCGCTCGGTCAGGTTCCAGTCGAACCAGCTAATCGGGTCGTCTTGGCAGTAGGCGTTGTTGTTGCCGTCCTGCGTGCGCCCGATCTCATCGCCGCCCAGCAGCATCGGCACGCCCTGAGAAAAGAAGAGCGTCGCCAGCATGTTGCGCTTCTGGCGCGCCCGGATGGCCAGCACGTCGGGGCGGTCGGTGGGGCCTTCCACGCCGTAGTTGTTGGAAAAATTCTCGTCCGTGCCGTCGAGGTTGTCCTCGCCGTTGGCTTCGTTGTGCTTGTGGTTGTAGGAGACCAGATCTTGCAAGGTGAAACCGTCGTGGGCGGTAACGAAGTTGATGCTGGCGGTCGGGTGACGGCGACTTTGACGGAACAGGTCGGAGGACCCGGTGAGGCGAAATCCCATTTCTGCCAGCGGGCGTCGGTCGCCGCACCAGAACGCGCGCACGCTGTCGCGGTACTTGCCGTTCCACTCGCTCCACAGCACCGGGAATCTGCCGAGTTGGTATCCGTCCGGACCAACATCCCACGGCTCGGCGATGAGCTTGACGCGGGAGAGCACCGGGTCCTGGTGGAGGACGTCGAAGAAGGCGCTGTAGGGATCGACATCGGACATCTCGCGGGCCAGCGTCGGGGCCAGATCGAACCGGAACCCGTCGACATGCATCTCCTGCGCCCAGTAGCGCAGGGAGTCCGCGATCAGCTTCA
>JADLCW010000536.1 GCA_020847015.1 Thermomicrobiales bacterium
CGGCAGCCAGGCGACCTGCCCGGCATCCATCTCGCGCAATTGCGCGAGGGTCGTTCGGTTGCTCGACATAGGGTTTCCTGCGGTTGTGTTGGTGGGGAGGGGCGCGATCAGGCGAATTGGCGGGCGATGGCGTCGTTGGCCGGAACCGGTCCCAACTCGATGCCGCGGCGGCGTTCAACCCGATCGGCATCCGTGTCGGCATCGACGCGCGCGCTACGTCGGGCAATCTCCAGCCAGACGTGCAGTGGCAGGACCACGAACGGGGCGGCCCGGTCGCGCCACAGGAACAGCGCATCGTTCCCGCCAAGCCACCGCTCGAGTGTTCGAAAGCCATCACCGTCACCGCGCGCCTTGACCTCGGCCTTCACCGGCGCCGCGCCGCGGACGTAGAGATCGACGTCGGCGCCGTTGCCGCGGTCGTGGGTCGCGCCGGACAGCGGCACGCGCTCGGCGCGCAGCCCCGACTTCGCGTGGATCTCCACAATCGCCCGCTCGCGGCGCAGGCCCTTGTCGCGTGATGGCTTACCCATGGGCGCGGCTCCTGCGGATGGAGGCAATCTCGGCGAGCAGCCGTTCATCCACAGGCCGGCTGCTGAAGCGCGCGGCTTGCGCGACGGCGGTCCAGTAGCGGGCGGGAATGCCGCGCTTGCGCCAGGCCCGCACGGTGACCGCCTCGACATCGAGGACCTCGGCGAGTTCCGAGGCGCTCGGCCACAGCGCGATCACCTCAACGAAGCTGCGGGGCGGGATGACGGGTGGGGGTGCCGTACGGGGTCGCGCCTCCTCGCCCGTGCTGACGGGGGTGCTGAAGGCTGCTGCTGTCCGGGGGGATGCGCTCGGGTTCATGCCCAACAGATACAGACTGTCGCGCCATAAGAACAAGACTTGAAGTAGCGAAATTTTAGGGCTACACAAGCGCGCAGAAAGCGCTACATAATGCAACGCATGGAATCGACAGCAGACCGTCTCAAGCGGCTCCGTGAGGAGCGTGGCATTGGCAGCGGCGCCGAACTGGCGCGCATGTCCGGCGTTCCGGAGGCCACCTACCGGGCCTACGAGAGCGGACGGCGACCCCTGACGCCACGGGCAGCACGCGAGTTGTCCGCCGCATTGGGGATCACATGGCAGGCGCTCTTGTTCGGCAAGGAGGCGCTGGCGCTGCAAGGTGCGGTCACAACCGCCGAACAGGCCTCTGCCCTACTGGACCAACGGACAAGCCGCAAGCCGCGGGCGCCGCGAACCCCGTCCGCGGGCAGCCTCCCCGCCGAGGTCGTCAGCATGGGAGGTGACTCATGGGCACTTCTGCCAGTCTATGACACGCGTGCTTCTGCCGGTCCCGGTCAGGAGATCGACAGCGAGACGGTGATCTACCGCATCGCCTTTCGTGAGGAGTGGGTGCGCTCTGTGACGGCCGCCCCGCTTGAGGACCTGGCGGTGATCGCCGTCGATGGAGATTCGATGGAGCCAACCCTTCGTCAGGGCGATACGGTGTTGGTTGATTTCGGGCAGAAGCGCCCGCAGCGCAAGGATGGTATCTACGTCATTCGCACTGACGGCGGGTTGCAGGTGAAGCGGTTGCAGATCGATCTCGCGACCGCGCGGCTTGTGGTGCTGTCGGACAACAAGGCGTACGAGGCGCAGCACGGCATTCGTCCGGAGGATCTCGCCGTGGTCGGGCGCGTGATTTGGCTGGGGCGGCAGATCGGGTCGTAACGCACTGAATCTGCTGCATCGAATGTAGCGCTACAAATACGCACTCCCCGGCGGCGTGCCGATGTGTATCGTAGAGCGATGCACGCCCCGCATCGTCCTTCGAGTGCCATCCCGAGCCATCTGCCACCTGACCTGCGCGAGGTCTGCGCCATCCTGGCCCTGGGCATCCTGCGGCTGCGCAGCCGCAGTTCCCAGGATTGTGCCGACCTTCCCGACCAGGCTCGGGAGCGTGGAGACATTCGCCTACACTCGACCACCCGGCAGCGCCCGTATGCGAACCCCAAGAGAAAGGGAGTCGCATGACCACGTTGATCACCACCATCCCGAAGGACACGGTCCTGGCCCGGCTGGCCGCGTTGCACGCCATGCCCATCGCCCAACTGAAGCAGCAGTGGCGCGAGCTGTTCGGCAAGGAGCCTCCGCCCTTCAGTCGGTCCTATATCCAGAGCCGGCTTGGATACAGAATCCAAGAATTGGCCTACGGCGGCCTCAAGCCCGAGACGGTGGCGAAGCTCGAGGCCATCGGCGAGCAACTGGACGGCGGCAACGCGATCATCCGGCGCATCCGCCACCAGGACAAGCCGATCGCCGGCACCAGGCTCATCCGGGAGTGGAAGGGGGTGGAGCACACCGTCACCGTGCTCGCCAACGGCTACGAGTGGCAGGGGCGACCATACAAGTCGCTGTCGGCCATTGCGCGCGCCATCACCGGCACTCGCTGGAATGGCTGGACGTTCTTCGGCATGAAGAACCATCGGGGGGTGGCATGAGCAGGAAACCCACCGCGACGGCGCCGGTGCGCAAGGCGCGCTGCGCCATCTACACTCGCAAGAGCACAGACGAGGGACTCGACAAGGAGTTCAACACGCTGGACGCCCAGCGCGACGCCGGCTCCAGCTACATCGCAAGCCAACGCCACGAGGGCTGGATCGAGGTCCCGGACTACTACGACGACGGCGGATACTCCGGCGGCACCCTGGAGCGTCCGGCACTGAAGCGGCTGCTGGCGGACGTCGAGGCAGGACGCATCGATGTGCTCGTCACGTATAAACTGGATCGCCTGTCCCGCTCGCTGATCGACTTCGTGAAGCTGATGGAGAAAATGGAGGCGCATGGCGTCACATTTGTGAGTGTGACTCAGTCCTTTAACACAACGACCTCGATGGGGCGCCTC
>JADLCW010000537.1 GCA_020847015.1 Thermomicrobiales bacterium
GCGGTCGCGCTCTGGACCGCGCAGGCCTGGGCGCACGGCTGCGACGTCGTTTGCTATTTCCGCGATCGCGGCGCTCCGATGGCGCAGGAGCTGCTGCACTCCGGGTTGTTTCGCCACGACGATAGTCTTGACCGCGGCGGAGCTGAAGTCGCGGGGCTGGAACTGAGCGGCCGGCCCAACAGCGAGGCGCCTGCGCCGGTCGTCCTCCTCCACGATTATGAAAGTCTTTGGCTCTACGACGCGCAGCCGCACAGCGCCGATGCCAACTACTGGGATCAGATGCTGCTGTTCTACCGAGTGCTGCGCGGTCTCGGCGTGGATGTGGACGTGCGCCATCCCGACCAGGATCTCGCCGGCTACGCGCTGATCGTCGCCCCGGCCTTGCAGGTGATGGACGAGACCCGCGCGGCGGGCCTGACCGACGCGGCGCGGCAGGCATTGCTGGTCGTCGGTCCGCGCACCGGCTTCCGCGACTCCACCGGCCGAGTGGCGCCGGGCGGCCAACCCGGGCCGCTGGCGCCGCTGCTCGGCTGCGCGTTGCGCAATTTCGACGGCATGCGCCCGGGGTTGATCTGCCGGGTGGGGGAGCACACGGTCGAGATCTGGGCCGAGAGCTACGCGCCGCACGGCGGAACCGTCGTCGAGCGCTACGCCGACGGACCGCTGGCTGGTGAACCAGCGGTGATTCGCCACGGGAACGCGACGACTATCGGAGCGTGGAGCGCGAGTCTCGTGCGGGAGACGCTGTGCGGACTGCTGGTCGAAGCCGGCCTGCCCACGCGCGAGCTGCCGGACGGCGTACGCGTGTCTCGCCGCAGCGACATCGCGGCCTGGATGAACTTCAACGAGGAGCCAACGGCGATTTCGGATGGCACGACGCTGGAGCCGGTGTCGTTCGAGTTGCGTCCGGGCTGAACACGGGCGCGCCGGCGGCCAGGCTGTCAGGCGTCGGCCGCGGAACCCCGAATGTCGGTGGCCGACGACCAGTCGGGCGTCAGAACCGGACCGTCCGGCGTGCGCTCGATGGTGAAGCGAAGCATCGTCTTGCCCCAGGGGCAGCAGAGCGGATCGGTCGGCGCGTATCGGTCATAGATGCCGGTGACAGCGTCGCTCGCGAACAGATAGATGGCGGTCAGTCCTCCGTCCGAGCGGGCGGCCATCGCATCCGGCGCCAGCGTGCCGGAGAAGACGCCATCGACGAAGACGAACGCCTGATGCCCGAAGGGACGGCAGTTGGCGTCGAAGGAGACCGTCCCTCGCACGACGACGACCCCCCAACCGTACTGACCGGCGGATTCGAGCCGCCAACCCTGAGCGACCACCTGGGCATCCTCGTCGGTCGTCGCCGGGCGCACGTAGCGCTCGCAGTGCGCGTTCACCAGATCCCCCGCCGTCGGGGCGGTCGGGACCGCCATGCCCGGGGAATTCCATTGACCCGCTCTGGCGTCGAGCCAACTGCCGTCGGCGGCCGCCGCGCCAGGCGCGAGGGCGAGCATCATCACCGCGACCAGAAGAACCAGATATGCAGCGGCACGCATCGGAAACCCTCCAGTTCACCTGGCAGCACCGCCCGGATGGAGAGCCGCTCGAACGCCAGGTCCATGGGCGCATTCTGCTCCCCGCCCATGCCGCTGTCGCCCGGCGCCATCTCCCCCCGAACCGGCGTGGCCGGCAGCGCTACGGCCGCCACTCCCGGTACTCGACAATTGCCCGCGCCACGGCGTCGGACGCCGCCTGGCCGGCCCAGGCCGAGATCCCGGCGATAACCGCTGGTACGATCCAGCCGGCGCTGGAGAGAGACACCTCGGCCAGCCACCCGGGCAGATCCACCGCGGGCACGAGCCAGCGCGGCAACTGGCCGGCGATGAGGAACATGGCTCCTGCCGCCCAGGGCCAGACGGGATCACGCAACCAACAAGCGATGGCGAAGGGGGCGATCGCCAGCCAGAGGAACCACAGCGACACCGGCAGTGGCGGCTCCAGCGGCGCCACGATCGCCAGGTTCGGGCCGCCGACGACGATCAGCAGCAAAAACACGAAGGCGCAGGCCAAAGCGGCAACCACGAGCGCCAGCCACCGCCGCCCCGCTGCGAACGCCACCTCGCCGGGCGATGCGCCCTCATCAGTCGGAGCGTCCATCGGCGGCTCTCCCCACGGCGCCCAGCATCACGGGTGGATGACGACGTAAACGCGCGAGCGGGGCCAGACCAGCCGGTCTGACCCCACGCCGCGGTACTGCGATAGCTGCTTACTGATCCAGTGCGAACGTCATCTGCACGGTGACGCTGACCTGGCTGGAGCCAGCCTCGATCGGCGTGGCCATCTCTGCCGCGGCCATGCCGCCGCCCCGCCCAAATACGGGCATCGGAGCCGCGCCGCCCACATCCTCGGAAACCGCGATCACCCGACCGAGCGTGCCGCCGGCCGCTTCGGCCAGTTGGCGCGCGGTCTCGGTGGCGTCATCCACTGCCGCCGTGCGGGCCTGCGCCTCGAACGGGCGCGGATCGTCAATGAAGAAGTTGACGCCCCAGATGCTATTGGCCCCGGCTGCAATCACCGCGTCGAGGGTCGGACCGACATTGCTGATATCGCGGATGGTGACGTTGACCTGGTTCATCACCTCGAAGCCGGTGACCTGGGTCGGGTCGCCATCGCTGCTGTAGTCGCGCATCACGTTGACGCTGAAGTTGGAGGTCTGAATGTCCTCGATAGCCACGCCCTGCGCCTGGACCGCTTCGATGATGGCCGTCGCCTGGCGCGACGCCTCGGTCTGCGCATCGGCCAGATCGGGTCGGATCACGTCGATGCCGAGGGTGACTGAGGCGGTGTCGGGCGGAACATTGACCGTGCCCGTCCCGGCCACGCTGATGGTGGCCGGCATCATCCAGTTGCCGACCGCACCGGGGGGAACCTCGGCCGGGGTGGTCTCCATGGGCATCGCCGCCACGGTGGGATTGGCCTCTTGCGCCGAAGCGCGCCCCACGCTCGGCGCCGCGCCGCCGAGACCGGTCAGCACCGCCAGCGCCACCGCGGGAGCCACCCACCCGAATCGTCGCAATCCTCTGTCGTGTATCTGCATTGTCGTCTCCCGATCGATCGCGAATTCGACCGGTCCGAGCGGCCGGTCAATGTAGGCGGCGCATCCAGCGCAGTCCGGCGATGCCGACGATCAGCCACAGCAACGCCAACGTCAACCCGAGCTGGGCGATCCGCCACCCCGAGACGCCCCCCGGCGGGATCGCCCCGCCCGATCGCGTCTCGTCTACTGATTCAGACGCTTTCCGCATCGATTCGGTTCCATGGTTCGCCTCCGTGGAGACCGCGTCCTCCGCGTCCGCGGCTGCTGGCGCGGGCGCTTGCGGAGCCGCCGCCTCAGGCGCTCCCTGCTCCGAGGCGGCGAAGTCTGGCTGCGCGGCTTGGGGCGGAGCCGGAGCCGCGATGGGGGCCGACGGCGCCGGCCCCCCGGACCGGTCGAAGGTCTGCTGCCCCACCGTCGTCAGCAGCAAGAGCGCGGCCACCGCGAGCGCCGCCCAGCGCAGCACGCCTTCGCCCGGCCAGGACAGCCGCCGGGGCGGCGACACCGCCAATCGCGCCTGCTCCGGGGTCAGGGTGAAGGAGCGGCGCGGCGCATATTGGGGCAATCCGTGCAGCAGCCTTACCGTCGCCCGCAACTCTTCGTAGTCCTCGCGGCAGTCGGGGCAGGCGGCCAGGTGCGCCTCGGCCGCCGCTCGCTCGGCGGGAGGCAAAGCGTCGTCCAGCAGCAGCGACATCGCGTCCAGATCGAGGTGGCGCGCGCGCTCCGGTTCAGACCCGGGTCCGCGCTGCGTCCGATCGTCACTCATCGTCGCTGTCCCGTCCGCGCGTGGCGGGCGCATCCACCGTCTCATGTTGCGAACGGCGATAGCGGTCAAAGAGTTCCGCGGCCGTCGGGTCGTCGATCAGGGTTTGCCGCAGCTTGGCTCGCCCGCGGCTGAGGCGCGACTTGACTGTGCCGACGGCGGCTCCGGCGGCCGCGGCCGTCTCCTCATACGAGCAGCCCTGAACGTCGGCCAGGAGCACCACCGTGCGCTGATCCTCCGGCAGCGCCGTCAGCGCGCGCTCCAGGTAGATGCCCAGCTCATCGCGCAACGCGCCCGCTTCGGGTGACTCGATCGCGCTCTGGGTCGACCAGATTGGTTCGATCTCGGCCGCCTCGGTCTCCAGCACGGCGGCCGGGCGGCGAGCGCGCACCCGCAGCAGATCGTAGGCGCGGTTCGTTGCGATGCGCAGCAGCCACGCCCGCACGCTGCCGCCCTGAAAAGAGCGCGCGCTGATCCAGGCGCGCAAAAAGGCATCCTGCGTGGCGTCCTCAGCCGCCTGCACATCGCGCAGCAACCGCAAGCAAATGGTGAAGACGGTTCGCTCGTGACGGAGCACCAGCAGATTGAACGCATCGAGATCGCCATCGCAGGCGGCCGCCATCAAGTGACCGTCGTCACGGACGATGGCTGGCTCCGGCGTCGGGAGCGCCTCTGGCGCGAGCGCATCCGCCGGATCGGTCGTCAAAGCATCCGACGGCCCACCGCGAGCACCCGGCGGGCGGCGCCGGCGAAAACTCATTTCGCTCGCCCCTCAGCTCCGCCCGTGCGCGGTGGAGCCGCGCCGCCGATCGATCATGGCTCCAGCGTCACCCGTTCCAACACCGCCGGGTTGGCTACCGTGCGCGGGCGCTTGCCGCGCAGCACCTGAATCGCTTCCAGCAACGTCTCGCGCCGCACCGTTTCCACCGATCGCTCGGAATAGTAGGCGCTATGCGGAGTGAGGATGACGTTTTCCATCCGGTAGAAGGGCGCGTCGGCCGGCAGCGGCTCCGGGTCCACCACATCCAGCGCCGCTCCGGCGA
>JADLCW010000538.1 GCA_020847015.1 Thermomicrobiales bacterium
TGACCGGTCGCGGCAGTGGAGGGAACGACCGCCTGGAGCCACGCCGCGTCGCCGGTCGGCGTGGTGATCCGATACCAGACGCGATACGCCTTGGCGCTCGTGCCGCGGGACGCTTCCGGCCCGGAGTCGATCTCGAGTAAGGGGTAGCGACCCCCTGGCTGGAGCGGCAAAGCGCCGACTCGTTCGGCGCCGTCCATGTCTGGCGGGAGCGACCAGAGTGGAGCGTCGCCACCGGCGCCGGCGGTGATGACGATCTCGGCGCCGGGCGGTACGCCATCGGGGTACATTCGCCGATTGATAACGTGGGTCGGGTTGCGCCAACCCATTTCCGAAGGATGCCGCGGATCGCTCATCGGCCAGTAGCCGGGACCAGGCGGGCATTGGTAGCCGCAGGCATACCCATAGCTCGGCGCGTCGCCGTTCACGTCCGGCGTCGTGAGAAATGTCCGGAATTCGAAATGGAGATGACTGGGAGAGCGGCCATCGGTGCGATCGAGAATCGCGCCAATCTGCTGGCCACGCGCTACCCGGTCGCCAACTGCCGTCCGCACTCCATAGGCGAGGTGCCCATACATGGAATAGAGATCGTCGGCGTGGCGAACGATGACGACCGGCCCGGGGTAGTCGGACCCGACATAGGCGACCTCGCCGGCGGCGGCGGCGTAGACGCCGAGACCGGCGCTCTCTCCACCGAGCGCGTACCAGTTCTCGCCGGTGTGCCACCAGTCCAACAGAAAGGCGGTGTTTTCGACGGCGTAGGCGTGGCGGATATGGAACCCGTCGCCGAAGACCTGGCCGGGGAAGCCGACCGGGTAGCTGAACAGCGGGACATCTGACTGCGCCGCGCTGGAACGGAACCCAGCCGCCGCGGCAGCCGTGGCGAACAGCAGACCGCGACGCGTGAATTGGGAAAGCATGGAGGCGTCCTTCCGGCGTCGGCGACCGGGTCGGGCCAGCCTCGCGCGAGCGCGGCGCCGAGCCGATCGTCCTTATTGCCAGGCCGGCTCGTTTTGCTCGTAGTGCTCGTAGGCAGTCTTGAGACCGGTGAGCACCTCGGCGGTCGTCTCGAACAGTGCTTTTGCTCTCGGATCGGACACCTTCGCGGTGTCCTCGCGGGCATGCTGGATCACACCGTCCAGCATCTCCTTGATATGTTCGGAGTGATTGATGGCGTCGGCGTCAGGAAACTGCCTCATGGGGAATCCCTCGTGCGCTGGTGGTCGGCTCACCGCGGGCTGCCAGAGATCGGGCAGCGCCGTGAGTGGCGCAGAAGTCGTGCCGCAGCGACCAGCGGCGCGGGCGCCGGGGGCAGGAGGCAAACCGAAATGCTATCGTTTCGCGCCTGACACACGTCCGTGATGTTCGCTGTGGAGGGTCCGATTCATGGTCGACGCGTCCGTTTCGCCGCGCCCGCGGTCCGCCTCCGCTTCGCCCGTCTCGGCCGCCGAGGTGGCGGCCACCCGGCAACCCACGTCGCGCGCGCATCTCTTGCCGCCGCGCGTGTTCCACGATCCGGAGGTGTTCGCCTACGAGCAGGACGCCTGGTACGGCGGCGGCTGGGTCAGCGTCGGCCGTGAAGAGGACGCGCTCGCTCCGGGCCAGTATTTCCTGGCTCCGCGGGCCGGCGAGACGTTTATCGTGGTGCGCGGCGCGGACGGTGTGTTGCGCGCGTTTTACAACGTGTGTCGCCACCGCGGGGCGACGCTGGTGGAGGAGCCATGCGGCACGGTTCCGCGCTTCCAATGCCCCTACCATGCGTGGGTGTTTGACTTGGCAGGGCGATTGCGCACTCCGCGCCACACGGAATTGCTGGAGGGGTTCGACCCGGCCGAGTGGGGGCTGGTGGAGGCGCGGCTGGCGACGTGGCAGGGCATCGTCTACCTGGATCTCTCCGGCGCGGCGCCTCCACTGGAAGATTATCTGGGCGATCTACCGCCTCATTTCGTTCGCTTCGATCTCGCCGCGTTGCGCCGCGCCGGCCGCATCGACTACGACGTGGCGGCCAACTGGAAGGCGCTGGTGGAGAACTACCTGGAGTGCTACCACTGCCCGGGTGTTCACCCACAACTAAACAAGATCACCCCCTACGATATGGGGCAATATCTGCCGTGGCAGGGACCGTTCTGCGGCAGTTTCATGGACGTGCTGCCGGAGTACGAAACGCTCTCGCTCAGCGGCGCCGCGGCCGGTCGGCCGCCCATTCCCGGCATGACCGCTGCCGACCGCCATCGCGTCTACTATTTCGCAATCTGGCCGAATCAATTGCTCAGCCTGCACCCCGACTACCTGATGCTGCACTGGCTGACGCCGCTGGAGCCGGGGCGCACGATTGTGCGCTGCGAGTGGTTTTTCGATCCCGTCGAGATGACCAAAGCCGAGTTCGACCCTAGCGACGCGATCGAATTTTGGGATCTGACCAACCGGCAGGACTGGTCTGTCTGCGAATTGCAGCAGCGAGGCACGAAGTCGCGCGCCTACACGCCAGGGCGCTATTCGGCGATCGAGAGCAGCGTGCATGGGTTCGACCTGATGGTCGCCGATCGCTACGCCGCCGACGGAGTTATCACTCCGCAGGAGCGCATCGCCAAGCAGGCGAGTTCCGAGGCGGTCAAAGCCCGAGCGCGCGCGATGGCGCGGGGCAAGGCGGCAGACTGATCGATTCCGAGCAACTTTTGTATGTCACGGTGTTGGCGATCATTGGTCGCGAGCTTGGATGTTCTGGCTCGACCCAAACTCGTCAAGCAGCTGTTCAGGTCTCTATAAACCCCGGGAGGACCGATTGGTGATCTGACCGCTGGTGAATCAATTGCGCGTCGTTGACTATTCCGACAGGCTCGGCCAGCAAGAGAAAGTCAGGTACCTTCGGCGGCAGCACTCGTCTAAGTCGCTCAGCATCGAGTCGGCATCGGCGATCTCGCAACTCGGTCAATAATCGGCCTAAGGCATTTTCGCCCCGGAGAACATCGTCGTCCTTCGCTATGGTTCCCCAGAACGCATCCCTATGGGATTCCTCGACGATAGGCAAATCTTCAGTGGAGAGTAAAACATTGCTGAATGCGTCCCAATGAAGAGCAAGCTTTACTCGAAGTACCCACCACATTATCTCGACGCGGGTCTCATCCCAGTCTCCTCGAGTATGGATTCTATGGGGCTTCCCCACCATCTTTGCTGCCATTGGACTTCGCTGGTACATGATCTCCCGCTGAACGTCTGGATGATTCGGAAAGCGGCAACATTGATACAGTGCTTCCGCTGTCCGATATAGATGACCGTTGACCATGAGCGGAAACCCGGCTGCCATATTGGACAATTCTCCGAATCGCTCCCGCGTCTTACGAAAGACGGCGGCCTCTTTGCGTCGGTACTCGAACATTGCGACGCTCCGTCAAGTGTCGGGATGGCTCAGCAACGCTGATCATATTCTGCCTCGATCAATCCATGCTGTAGCCAAGGCGCTGAAATAGGGGAGTCCATTTCCGTAGCGGATGCCCTTCGGGCATTGAAGGATCTCCCCACCAAAATACTAGTGGACAGTTATTTGGACAATTTCGATAGGTGATTGTCATTGAACCAAAGCAAAATGAGTTGAGCTTCGTATATCCGAGAGGACGAATGCGACTATCGGGTTGCCTGCTTAGTCCGCAGATGTAGAGCCCGGCACGCAGGAAAGCCTCCTCAAGCAATGCTCGCCCGTCTTGCGTGGCGAAGGGGGAGGCTGCTTTTGGATGAGCCTGTCTGGGCTCGAACGGAAAGTGCCATGCA
>JADLCW010000539.1 GCA_020847015.1 Thermomicrobiales bacterium
GGGTCGATTCGGAGGAATCCGGTCCACTGCGCCAGCAGCACGCCGGCAACAGCCCCCACTGATGTCCAGACATCGGTCATCAGGTGCTGACCGCTCGCCCCCAGGATGACCGAACCATGCGCGCGGGCCGCGCGCAGCAGCACCAGCGCGGTCGCCAGGTTCACGCCGGCGGCGACGAGCGCGAGCGCCAGTCCCAATCCAACCGTCTCCAGGGAGCGCGGCGAGAACAACCGCTCGACGGAGAACCAGATGATGCCGGCGGCGGCGACGAGAATCAGCCCCCCTTCCAGCCCGCTGGAGAAGTAGGCGATTTTCTCGTGCCCGTAGGTGTGGGAGCGATCCACCGGTTTGGCGGCGTACCAGAGCGAAAAAAGCGCAACCACCGCGGCGACCAGGTTGACCGACGACTCGATGGCGTCGGAGAGCAACCCGGCCGAACCGGTCAGGGCGTAGGCGCCGAATTTCAGACCGATGGTGAGAATCGCCGCCGCGATCGGCAACCGGGCCAATCGCGCGAGCGATCCGTCGGACGAACCAGGCCGCCCGGCGGGCAACGCCTCGCTCACGGGGTGCTCCTTTGACGGGGACGATCGCCTATCCCAGCGCGGGAACCTCTTCGACGACGCGCACGCCGCCAAAGGCCGGCCGCAACCGTCGCACATCGCCGGCCGTGGCGAGCGCGGCGGCGGTCGCCTCCATCGCCGCGGCCACGGCCGGGGCGGCCGCGGGGTCAGCCAGCGCCAGCACCGACGGCCCCGCTCCGGAGAGCGCGGCGCCGAGCGCGCCCGCCGCGCGAGCGGCGGCGGTCATCGGCTCCAGATGAGCAAACAACCGCTTGCGATAGGGTTCGTGCAGGCGATCCCGCATGCCGACGGCGATCAGCTCGCGATCGCCGGTATGCAACCCCAGCACCAGCGCCGAAGCCGCCGCAATATTGAAGGCGGCGTCGGGGTGAGGCACGGTGGGCGGCAAGGCGGCGCGGGCCGCCGTGGTCGCCCCGGTCGTCTTCGGCACGAACACCACCGCTTCCAGATCCAGATCCTCGTGCGTCAGCAGACGAACCGGGCGGCGCAACCCCGGCGCGGCCAGCACCGCGCCGCCGTAGAGGGCGGCTCCCACGTTGTCGCCATGCCCTTCCATGCGCCAAGCGTACGCGTAGAGATCCTCGTGGCTCAGACCGAGATCCAGCAGATGGTTGGCCGCGACCAGCCCGGCCACCAGTGCGGCCGCCGAGGAACCCATGCCGCGCGCGACCGGCACTTCGCAGCGCACGATCGTGCCGAATGGCGGCAGCTCCCGCCCGTGCGTTTCGGCAAGACAGGTCATGGCGGTCAGCGAGAGATTTTCGCGCGCATCCAGCAACCCCGCCTCGGACCCGAGCAGAACGATCTCGCCCGGTGTCGCGTCGGTGTCGATGGTGATGTCGTTCCAGAGATCGAGCGCCAGCCCCAAGGCGTCGAATCCCGGCCCGAGGTTTGCCGAGGAAGCCGGCGCGCTAACCGTGAAGTGCATCGGACAAGGCCCGTTCCAGCGAAGGCAGATCGGCGGCCACGCGCAGCGGGCGATTGGCCCGCGGTCGCGGCGCGCCGCCGATGTCGTCGAAATGGTAGCGCGCGATCGTCTCGCTGTCCTTGAGCACGTGGCCGGTGAGCACACACACGGCGCTGGCGTCGGGGGGGATGGCTCCCGCCGCGACCAGCTTGCGCAGCCCCGCCAGCGAGGCGGCCGAGGCCGGTTCGCAGCCGATGCCGACCCGATCGATCTCCGCCTTGGCGTCGAGGATGGCGGCATCGTCGACCGATGTCACAAGCCCGTTGGTGCGCTCGATGCTGCGGCGAGCGCGGGGCGTGCTGGCCGGGTTGCCGATCTTGATTGCGCTGGCCACCGTTTCGGCATGCACCGGCGCGAAATCGACCCAGCCGCCAGCAGCGTAGGCGGCGAAGGGCGCGGCGCCGGCGGCTTGCACGACGACGAGCCGCGGCAGCTTGGCGATCAACCCGGCTTCGCGCAGTTCGATCAGCGCCTTGCCGAAGGCGGCCGTGTTGCCGAGATTGCCGCCCGGCAGCACGATGTAGTCGGGAGCCTGCCACCCCAACTGGTCGATCGCCTCGATGACGATCGTTTTTTGCCCCTCCAACCGAAAGGGGTTGACCGAGTTGACAAGGTAGACATCGTAGGCGGCAGTCAACTCGCGCAGCAGCGTCAGCGCGGCGTCGAAGTCGCCGGCGATCTGCACGACCCGGGCGCCGTAGGCAACGGTTTGGGCCAGCTTGCTCTCGCTGATTTTGCCGTCCGGCACCAGCACCAGTGCCGGCAAGCCGGCGGCGGCGGCGTAGGAAGCGAGCGAGGCGGAGGTGTTGCCGGTGCTGGCGCAGGCGACCAGACGCGCCCCGACGGCGCGGGCATGGCTGACCCCGACGGTCATGCCGCGATCCTTGAAGCTGGCGGTGGGGTTGTGGCCTTCGTGCTTGAAGCGGACATCGCCGGTCATGCCGGCGTAGGTGGTGAGGCGGGCGTCGTCGTAGAGCGGGGTGTTGCCTTCCCAGCGGGAAACGATGCTCGCCTCCGGCAGCGCCGGCAGCAGCGGCCGATAGCGCCAGACACCGGAGCGCCCGGTGAGCGAGCGATCGCGCGCGCCAAAGACGGCCGGGTCGATGGGTCCGGTGATGGGAGTGACGACATCGAGCAGGCCGCCGCAGGTGGGGCACGCGGTGCGCGACGAACTCCCCGACTGTTCGGCGCCGCACGCCATGCAGCGCACGCGGATGGCGGCGAGCGCATCCTCCGCGGCGCCCACGCGCTCACGCGCTGTCTGCCCGAGCGCGCTCATACCCGGTTGCTCCTCACGATGGCGGGGCAAGCAAACGCCTGCCCCAGCGGCCAGTTCTGGCCGGAAGCATAGCAGACCCGCCAGCAGGCGGTCCTCGCATCAAGGTTAATTGGGCCCAGACCGGTTCACCCCCACGCGTGTGGGGACAACTGCGCCAGCACGGCCGCCGGCTCGACCACCAGCGGTTCACCCCCACGCGTGTGGGGACAACGGCGTTGACCGCGACCGAGATGGGGGATTGGTCGGTTCACCCCCACGCGTGTGGGGACAACATCATCAGCGCCACCATCGGCGACGTAGAGCGCGGTTCA
>JADLCW010000540.1 GCA_020847015.1 Thermomicrobiales bacterium
CGCTGATGCGTGAGTTGATGGCGGATCTCGAAACCCCCGTTTCCGCTTACTTGAAGATCCGCGGCGAACAGCCGGCCTTTCTGCTGGAGAGCATCGAAGGCGGCGAACGGTTGGCCCGCTACTCCTTATCGGGACCAATCCGCTGGCGGTGCTCACACTAGAGCCAGATCGCGCCATCATGGAGCGCGACGGCGAAACCGTGGAGCGCGTCAGCGCCGATCCGCTGGAATCGCTGGCCGAATTGATCGCTCCCTATCGTTCCGGCGATCTGAGCGGGTTGCCGTTGCCGCTGTTCACTGGGGGCGCGGTAGGGTATCTCTCCTATGAAGCCGTGCGCGCGTTCGAGCCGCGGGTGCCGGTAGCCGCCGGCGCTGGACTGGATTTGCCGCTTGGCAAGTTCATGCTGGTTGATGGGTTGCTGGTGTTCGATCACCTGGCGCGGACGATCAAGGTCGTCTCCCATGTCCAGCTCGATGGACCGGGCACGCTCGAGGAACGCTACGCCGCCGCTGCCCGGCGCATCGACGAACTGGCGGCTCGGTTGAAGGCGTCGACGCCGCCGTTGCCGCGCGGCGGCCGACCGGCTGATACCTCGCCCGAAGCGCGGATGCGCCCGAACACCACGCCCGAACGGTTCAAGGCCATGGTGGAGCGAGCGCAGGAGTACATAACCGAGGGAGACATCTTTCAGGTTGTGCTCTCGCAGCGGATCGACGTTCCCTCGCCGGCGCATCCCTTTTCCGTGTATCGGGCGCTCCGCACGATCAATCCCTCGCCCTACATGTTCTATCTCGATTTTGGCGACCACCAGATCGTCGGCGCGTCGCCGGAGCTGCTCGTCCGGCTGGAAGGGCGCACCGTCGCCAACCATCCGATCGCTGGCACCCGGCCGCGCGGCGAAACGCCGGACGCGGACATCGCCAACGAGCGTGACCTGCTGGCCGACGAGAAGGAGCGCGCCGAGCACATCATGCTGGTCGATCTCGGCCGCAACGATATCGGCCGCGTTTCCGTGCCCGGCACGGTGAAGACGCCGCGGCTGATGGAGGTGGAGCGCTACTCGCACGTGATGCATATCGTGAGCAATGTCGAAGGCCAGCTCGAAGAGGGGTTGAGCGGGCTGGATGCGCTGCGCGCTTGCTTTCCGGCCGGCACCGTTTCTGGCGCCCCAAGGTGCGGGCGATGGAGATCATCGGCGAACTGGAAACGGATCGCCGCGGCCCCTATTCCGGCGCAGTCGGCTACGTCGATTTTGCCGGCAACATGGACACCTGCATCACCCTGCGGTCGATGATCGTCAAGGATGGCGTCGTCTCCATGCAAGCCGGCGGCGGCATCGTCGCCGACAGCACCCCCGAGGGCGAATACGCCGAAAGCCACCACAAGATGCGCGGTCCCCTGCGGGCGATCGAACTGGCGGAAGAACTGGAGGCGTCCCATGGCTGATGGAACGAGCGGGACCGTTTTTCTCCTCGACAATTACGATTCATTCACCTTCAACCTGTATCAGTTGCTGCGCGAACTCGGCGTCGATGTCACCGTCGTGCGCAACGATCGGATCACGGTCGACGAGGTCGAGGCGATGGCCGACGGCCTGACCGGCATCGTGTTGTCGCCGGGGCCGTGCACACCGGCCGAGGCCGGCATTTCGGTCGAACTGGTGCGGCGACTCGCCGGGCGCGTGCCGATCCTGGGAGTGTGCCTCGGTCATCAGGCGGTGGGCGCGGCGTTTGGCGCGCAGATCGTCAAGGCGCCCAAGTTGATGCATGGGAAAACCTCGCAAATCCGTCACTGCGGGACCGGCATGTTCCTGGGGATGCCCAATCCGTTCGTCGCCACGCGCTATCACTCGCTGGTCGTCGAGCGGGCCACCTTGCCCGATGCGCTGCAAATCACGGCTGAAGCCGATGGGCTGATCATGGGGCTGCGCCACCGTACGTTGCCAGTGGAGGGCGTGCAATTCCATCCGGAGTCGATCCTGACCCCGGAGGGTCGGCGCCTGCTCGCCAACTTCCTCACGCAGGGAGGAGCGGAGATCGTTCGCCCGGCGCTCGTGGCAGCCTACGGATAGGAGGCGAATCAGGATGGAAACCCAAACCCGAACGAACTTCGACATCCGGGAGGCCATTGGCGCGGTGGTTTCCGGCCGTGAGCTGACTGCCGATGAGGCCAGCGCGGCGATGGACGCGATCATGAGTGGGCAGGTGACCGGCGCGCAGATCGGGGCGCTGGTGACGGCGCTGCGCATGCGCGGCGAGACGGTGGACGAGATCGCGGGTTTCGCCACCGCGATGCGCGCCCACGCGCTGCGGGTCCCGGTGAACCACGCCGACGGTCCGCTCGTCGATACATGCGGCACTGGCGGCGACTCCTCCGGCACGTTCAACATTTCCACCACCGCAGCCTTCGTCATCGCCGGAGCGGGGGTGCGCGTAGCCAAACACGGCAACCGGGCGGTGACCTCGAAATGCGGCTCGGCGGATCTGCTGGAAGGACTCGGCGTGGCGATCGAGTTGAATCCGGAAGCGGTCGCAACGTGCATCGACGAGGCGGGCATTGGCTTTATGTATGCTCCGGCCTTCCACCCCGCGATGCGCTTCGTCGGCCCCGCTCGGCGCGAGATGGGCATCCGCACGGTGTTCAACATTCTCGGTCCGCTCACCAACCCGGCGGGAGCGGAGCGCCAACTGGTCGGCGTCGGCCACCCCGATATCGCCGGCAAACTCGCCCGGGCGTTGGCGGCGCTCGGTAGCGAGCATGCCGTGCTGGTGCATGCCGAGGAGGGGTTGGATGAACTCGGGCTGGCGGCCGCCTCGCACGTCACCGAGTACGACGCGCGCTCCGGCGAGATTCGAACCTACTCGGTAACGCCCGAGGACCTGGGATTGCATTCGGCTCCTCCGGCCGCGCTGCAGGGCGGCGACGTAACGCGAAATGTCGAGATCACCCGGAGGGTGCTGACCGGCGAGCGCGGTCCGTGGCGCGACGTCATTCTGCTCAATGCCGGCGCGGGGCTCTACGCCGCCAACGCCGCCGACAGTATGGCCGAGGGAGTCGCGCTCGCTGCCGAGGCGATCGACGATGGGCGGGCCATGACCGCGCTGGAGCGGCTGGTGACTGTCTCGCAGCGCATTGGACAAGGAGCGGCGGCGTGAGCGGGTTCGTAGCCACCGGAACCGTGCTGGATCGCATTCTCGAACGCAGCGCCGCCGATTTGGCGGCGCGCAAGGCGGCTACCCCCCTGGCCGAGTTGGAGCGGTTGGCGGCCAGGCGGCCGGAGCCGATCGGGCTGCGGACCGCGCTCGCCGCACCTGGGGTGGCGGTGATCGCGGAGATCAAGCGAGCCTCGCCGTCGC
>JADLCW010000541.1 GCA_020847015.1 Thermomicrobiales bacterium
CCGTTGGCGCCGGGGTCGCCGATCGCCGTGTCGGGCTGGGGTCCCGGCATATTCCATGCGATCGCTCCACGGAGCACCGACGCCGAGCATTGGCGACCGCGTCGAACAATGGCCGGGCGGACCACGCCCGTTGGGGGAATCCGGAGGGTTGCGTCAGATGTCAAAGCGACTGCGTTCGTTGGTTCCGACTGCCGCTTTCGCGTTGGTCGTTCTCGCCGCGTGCGGCGGCGAACAAGCGAAGCCAACACCAGCGCCAACCGAGGCTCCGGCTGCAAGCGCGCCAACCGAGGCAGCCACCGAAGCGGCCACTGAGGCGGCCACCGAAGCGGCGACCGAAGCGGCCAGCGCAGCGTCTCCGGCGGCGACCGAAGCGACACCCGAGAGTGCGGCGGCCGGCGCGGCGGAAGCGACTCCGGCAGCGGCGGCGGAAGCCAGCCCGGCGGTCGCGGCGACTCCGGTCGGCGCGGCGGAAGCGACCCCGGCGGCGGCGGAAGCCAGCCCGGTGGCCGCGGCAGGCGCGACGGCGCAGGAGTTCACGATCACCTCGCACGACATCTACTTCGATCCGAAGGAGCTGACGATTCCGGCCAACCAGGATGTCGTCATCCATCTGCCCAACGCCGGAGCGGCGCCGCACGACTTCAGCATCGACGCGCTGAACATCGCCGTCGCCCAGGCTCCCGGCGAGACCGATCTGACGACCACGATCAACGCCGCGCCGGGAACCTACGATTTCTACTGCAACGTGCCCGGGCACAAGGAAGCCGGCATGACCGGCACGCTGACCGTCGAGTAGCGACCGGTTCGCCATCGCCAGACGACGCGGCCGCGTCGCACGCAGACGCCCCGGAGCGTGACCGCGCTTCGGGGCGTCTGCATAGGTGCGGAGCCAATCGAGCGGCCCGCCGCGTGCGATGATCCCGGCAGAGTGCGACCGCGCATCGGCCGCCGCGAGATTGTGATCCCGAATCAGGAGGCATCCATGAGCGCGCGTGACTGCTGGACCGATTTGCCCTCGCTGCTGGGGGCGCTCGATGGAATGGCGCGCATCGACGCCGATGGCATCGAGGTGCTGGATGAGGGGGCGCTGCGTGAGCGGGCGATCGACGACCTGATCGTCAACGCCGTGTTCGCGGATGAACCGGTGCGCGCCGCGGCGCGGTGGATCATCCGCGCCGCGGCGGTGCAGTTGGGCGCGTTTCCCGCCTCCATCGACGCGTTGTACCGGGCCGCCGGCCGCGGCGAATACGCCCATGCGACGGCTCCGGCCATCAACGTGCGTGGTCTCGCCTACGACACCATGCGCGCCATCTTCCGGGCCGCCCAGACCAACGACTGCAAGATCGTCATTTTCGAGCTGGCGCGCTCCGAGATGGGCTACACCCAGCAGCGGCCGGGCGAGTACGCCAGCAACGCGCTGGCGGCGGCGATCCGCGAGGGGCACCGCGGCCCCGTGTTCATTCAGGGGGATCACTATCAGGTCAGCGTCAAGAACTACGCGCAGGACCCCGAAGCCGAACTTGCGGCGCTGCGCGAACTGACCGCCGAATCGATCGCCGCCGGGTACTTCAACATCGATATCGACGCCTCCACCATGGTCGATATCGAGCTGCCGACACTGGAAGCGCAGCAGGAACTGAACGCTCGCCTGACGGCCGATCTGACCCGATTCATCCGGGTGATCCAGCCGGAAGGCGTCAATGTTTCGGTGGGCGGCGAGATCGGCGAGGTGGGGCACCGCAACTCCACCGTGCCGGAGCTGCGCGCATTCATGGATCAGTACCTGGCGGCGCTGGAGCGACAAGCCAACGATCTGGGGCGCGGCATCGAGGGCATCAGCAAGATCAGCGTGCAAACCGGCACCAGCCACGGCGGCGTCGTCCTGCCGGACGGCTCCATCAAGGAGGTCGCGGTCGATTTCGAGACGCTGGCGGAACTGTCGCGGGTGGCCCGCGAGGCGTACGGGATGGGCGGCGCGGTGCAGCATGGCGCGTCCACGTTGCCGGATCAGTTCTTCCACCGCTTCGCCGAGGCCAATGCGATCGAGGTGCACCTGGCCACCGGCTTCCAGAACGTGATCTTCGATAGCGAGGCGTTCCCGGCCGCGCTGCGCGACGAGATCTACGCCTATCTGGCGGCCAACCACGCCAGCGAGCGCAAACCCGGCCAGACCGACGCCCAGTTCTACTACACCGCTCGCAAGCGAGCCTGGGGGCCGTTCAAGCAGCAGGTTTGGGGCATCGAACCGGAGCGGCGGGCGACGTTGGCGGCGGAGCTGGAGGAGAAGTTCGGATTGGTCATGCGGGAGCTGGGGGTGGCTGGCAGCGCCGCTCTGGTGGATCGCATCGTGACGCCGTACGCGGTTCCGCTGGAGGTTCCGGACACCTTGCTGGCGGTGCTGCGTGGCGAGTCGGTCGCCGCCAGCGGGGTGCGCGAAACCTACGAGCACGTCGAAGGCGAGTAGCGACCGGGGCCGGGTGGTGGTCGCGAGCGAACCCCGGGCGGAACCGGCGCAGGCGGAGGCGCCCGCGCCGCGGCCGGTCATCGGGCCGGTGCGCTGGGCGGAGTTGCCGGCGGTGGCGCGGTTGCAGGCCCGCGCGTTCCGTCGCGGATTGGCCTACCGGCTGCCGACGCTGCTGCTGCTGCGCGCCTCGCCGGGCGTGCGCTTTCTGGTGGCGCGCGAGCAGGGGCGGGTCATCGGCTGCGCGATTGGCGACCGCGCCGGGACCATCGGTCGGGTGGTCAATCTGGCGGTGGATCCGGACGTGCGGCGGCGCGGCGTGGGCACGGCGCTGCTGGCGGCGGTGGAGGCGGCGCTGCCCGGCGGCGACATGCTGCTGATGGTGGAGGCGCACAACACCGCCGCGCGCGCGCTCTACGAGCACGCCGGCTACCTGCCCAGCGGGCAGGCTCCGAATTATTACGGGCGCGGCCATCACGGCATCTGGATGCGCAAACCACGACCCCAAGGCGGCTGACTGCCGGGTGCGGCGAGCGATCGTGCTCGCGTCCTTCGGCTACGCGCGCACTCCGACCCGGATCGATCCGACCGCACGACGATCGGGCGGCGGATCGGCCCACGGGTTCAGATCGGGAGCGGAGCCACGGCGGCCATTCCGCACCGAAAGCGGAGCGCTCCCGCCGCGGTTACGGCCCCGGCGTGGCGGGCGGAGCGGTTTCCGGCAGCACGTCGGCGCGGTAGGCGGCGGCGACATCGAGATCGGCCGGGATCAGCTCGCGCTCGACCATCCAGGCGGCGTAATCGGCCCAGCGCGTCGGATCCTGATGCCCGACGGGAACGCCGCCCTCGGTCCAGGTCGGGGCGACGAGACGCAACCCCTCCTCCTCCACCTCGCGATCGAGATCGGGGCTGGCCGCAGCGAGCGCATCCAGCGCCGCCGGCTGGTCGGCGGCGGCGGCGTCGTAGCCGCGCTGCATCGCTCCCAGAAAGGCGCGAATCTCCTCCGGTTCGTCGGCGACGCGCCGCTCGCTGGCCACGATGACCAGTTCGTAGTAGCGCGGCACACCCCAATCCTCCACGCGCATCATGTTGACCGGGTAACCCTCCCGCTCGGCGACGATCGGCTCGTGGGTCCAGAAGGCCCCCATGGCGGCGGCGGCGCGCCCGGAGACGACGGCCGGCACGAGATCGAACCCGACATTGACGAGCGCGATATCAGCCATCGTCACCCCGTCCGCCTCCAGCATGGTGGTCAGGAACGCCTCCTGGCTGGGGATGCCGGGGTAGGCCACCGTTTTGCCGCGCAGATCGGCCGGGCGTTCGATGCCTGCCGTTTTGAGCGACATGATGCCCATCAGCGGTTGTTGCACCAGCGCCGCTACGGAGACCACCGGCACGTTCTGCGCCCGCGCCAGCAAGACGTCGGTTTGGTAGGAGATGCCGAAGTCGTCGCGCCCGGCGCCGACGGTTTGCAGCACCGTGGAGGGATCGGCGGGGGTGTACAGCTCCGGGTCCAAATCGGCGGCGGCGAAATACCCGCGCGCTTGGCCGAGGAACAACCCGGCGTGATTGGCGTTCGGGTACCAGTCCAGCGCGACGCTCACATGCGCGGGCGCGGCGCGGGCGGGGACGACCCGGTGAACCGGAGCGAGCGCGGCCAACGCGGCCACGGCCGCGAACCGACGACGAGACAGACGCATCGCGTTCACACAAAACCTCCGCCGTGCCGGCTGACGCCGGGCGTGCGCCGCCCGGGGCGGGCGCATGGCGGAGATTCGACATTCCTGCGCGGGCATTGTCCCGATCAGGTTCGACGGTCGGCGGCGAGTCGGCCACCCTCTCAGCCCGGCTCCCCGAGCTCCCGTTGCGGCGCTATCCGATTGTCCAGTTGCAGGGTAGGGAGCGCGGCGGCGCGCGTCAAGCCCCTGGGGGGTGGGTTGCCGCCGGCGATGGCGCGCCGCCCGGGGAAGGAATCGGGCGACGCGCCATCGGGCGGATGCCGGCGGGCCGGGCGCGAACCGTGGATGGCGGTTTCGCCGCGCCGCCGGGCTCGGGCAAGCCCGGCGACGGACCCGCGGGGCCGTGCGGGGTTTGCGGGGCCGCGCGGGGTTTGCGGGGCCGCGCGGGGTTTGCGGGGCGCCGGCGCGACCGGTTGCGGGAACGCGGGACATCGGTCGCGCCGGCGTTGGCGCATCGCTCGCGAGCGGGGACCGCGGGCGAGAACGGGGGCCGGTCGCCGGGGGAAGACGACCGACTCGCGAGCGGGGCGCCGACGCGGGGGGCGGCGGCGGGGATGCGGGGATGCGGGGCGACTGAGCGGGCGATGGCGCGGGTCGGGAACCGGCCGTCGCCGAGGAAGGGTGGTCGGGTTAGCTGGCGCGGGCCGGGCGCTCGAACGAGGGTCGGACGATCTCCCGCTGCGCGGCTGCCTGCTGCAGGTCGTGCGGTTCGGAGACCGGAACCGGCGCGGTCAGCGGAGCGGCGACCGCGGGACGACGGTTGCGCGCCACCAGCAGCACGCCGCCGCCGATCAGCCCGAGCGCGGCCAGCAGCGCCATCTCGCCGGACGGAGCGAACATCGGCGCGGCCGCTGGTTCGGCATCGACGCGCAGCACGCCGCCCGTCGTCCCATCGATCGTCATTCGCAACTGGTCGCCGCCAAGCAGGGCGTCCAGCCCGGCGGTCTCGCCGCCGCGGGTGATCTCCACCCGGCCGATCAGCGGGAAGGCCACCGGGGCGTCGCCGCCGATCTCCTGCACCGCCAGCGCGCCATCGACGACGCCGAGGAATTCGCCGGCCACCGCGACCGGAACCCCGATCGCGGCGGGCGCCGCGCTGGGCGCGAGCGCGGGAGCCGGAGGAGCCGCGTCGACGGCGGCCGCGGCCAGCGCGACCGCAACGGCCGCGATCGGCGCCAAAGCGCCGGGGAAGCATCTGCTGAAAAACCGAATCGGCGACTGCATCGAAGACCTCCGGACCGGGACGTACGGGTGCACACGTTCACGTTCGCGGGGTGGTTCGATCGCGACGCCGACTCGGGCGGCGATCCGGCTCCCGGAACGGTTGCGGCCGTTCCGGGAACCCGACCGAGGAATCGACAATCCGGCACGGATCGCGATTCCCGGTTGCCCGAGCGCGCACGGCCGCCGGGATGCCATCGGCGGCGGCCGAGCGCGGCTCGGTCGCGGAATGCGGGGCGGCGATGCGGGGATCGGGCGCGGCGGCGGAAACGTGTGGATCGGCGGTTGGGTCGATCCGGTTCCTGCGGGGTTCGCCTTGCCTAGAACAAGTGTACGATATCGTGCCGGTCTGTCAAGAGCGTTTCCGAACGAATGTTCTACCGCCCCGCCGAGCGACCGGCGCGCTCGTCGGCGCTTGCTTCGCAGTCGCCGTGCCACGCAGTCACGCGCGGCCGAGGACCGCGCGGCATGAGCGGGACCGCGCTGGCTCGTTTACCATGCGCCCACCAAACGAACGCGACATCGCTCCGGGAGGCATGGCATGGTTCGGCGGCGCATCGACGCCTCGCACATCGTCGCATTCCAGCATGGCGAGCACCGCTATCTGCGCGGTGGGACGATCGTGACCGACGGCAACGAGATCGTGCATGTGGGGCCGAGCTACGACGGCCCGGTCGACGAGACGATCGACGCCAGCGGAATGGTCGCGACGCCGGGGTTCGTCAATACCCACGCGCACTTGTACGAATCGCCGCTGGACAAGAGTTTCGTGGAGGACCTGGGGCGGCGGCAGTTCTACCTGTCGGGGTTGTTCGAATATCTGCCGGTGCGCTCGGCGGCGATGGACGACGAGGCGGCCTACGCCTGTCTCGCCTACTCCATGGCCGAGCTGCTGCGCACCGGCACCACCACCGTGCTGGAGATCGGCTCCTACGCCGAGGAGGCGGCGCGGCAGGCGGAGCGGTTCGGCCTGCGCCTCTACATGGGGCTTGGGTATCGCTCCGGGCGCTGGTGCACCGACGATGGCAAGCGGGTCCGCTACGCCTGGGATGAGCAGGCCGGGTTGGACGGGCTGCAGCGCGCGATCGATTTCATCGAGCGCCATGACGGGACCCAGAACGGCCGGCTGAAGGGATTCCTCAGCCCGGCTCAGGTCGACACCTGCACCGAGGATCTGCTGCGCCGCTCCCGCGATGCGGCGACCCACCTGGGCGTGCCGCTGGCGCTGCACACCTCGCAATCGGTCAACGAGTTTCTGGAGATGACCCAGCGCCACGGCAAAACACCGATCGAATGGCTGCGCGACATCGGGTTCCTGGGACCGGATGTCATTCTCGGGCACTGCATCGTGCTGGCTCCCGGAAGCTGGACGAACTGGAGCGGTGACGACATCGCCATCCTGGCGGACACCGGAACCAACGTCGCCCACTGCGTGTGGGTGTTCGCGCGCCGCGGCATCGCCATGGAGAGTTTCGCCCGCTATCTGGCGCGCGGGGTGAACATGACCCTGGGCACGGACACCTGCCCGCAGAGCATGATCGAGGGGCTGCGCTACACGGCGGTCGTCGGCAAGATCGTGGACCGGCAAACGGAGGTCGCCACCGCCGCCGATGTGTTCAACGCCGCCACGCTCGGTGGCGCCCGCGCGCTCGGCCGCGACGATCTGGGGCGGCTCGCGCCCGGAGCCAAGGCGGACATTTTGCTGTGGGCGGGCGACAGCCTGTTCATGACCCCGCTGCGCGACCCGATTCGCAATCTGGTCTACAGCGCGCAGGCCGAAGATTTGCACACCGTCATCATCGATGGCGAGGTGCGGCTGCGCGACCGCGCCGTCCCCGGGGTGGACGTGGGCGAGCTGGCGCGCAATCTGCAAGCAGCCGGCGAGCGGATGTGGGCGAACACGGCGCGCGGCGATTGGGCCGGGCGCACGATCGACGAGTTGGCCCCCCAGACATTCCCCGCTTTCGTCGCCGAGTAGCCGGGCGAGTTGCTGACGGTGTCCGGTTGCAGGCGCGACCGACGCCAATCGGTATTTTCAGTAGGCGTAATCGGTGGAATGCGCCTTGAATGTGCGTCGCCGGCGCGGTACGGTGTCACTTGAGATAACGACCGCGATGCGATCGGAAATCCGGGTCGGATGACGACCCCGAAGATCGACCAAAGAGGCGCATGCATGGACGACAAGACATTCGATGGATTGACCCGCGGCTTGGGACGAGATTGCACCCGGCGGGCGGCGATGAAGGGGTTGGTTGCGGCGGCGGCCGGGTTCGGCGTGGTCGCGCGCGGCGCGGCGGCGCAGGTCGAAGCCGAGAAGTGCGGCGGCAAGAACGACAAGTGTTTCCGCAACTCCGACTGCTGCAAGGGTCTCAAGTGCAACAACAACAAGAAGAGCGGCGACCCGGGCGTCTGCAAGCAGAAGAACAAGAACAAGAAGGGCGGCCAGGGCGACTACTGCGAGCAGAACAACGACTGCAAGAAGGGCTACAAGTGCAAGCGCAACAAGAACAAGTGCAAGCGCAAGAACTAGACGGCTGAGCAGGAGCCAGAGCGCGGGGCGGCGATGCGGCCGCCCCGCGCGTTTTTATATCCGGGGCGGTTTTGCGCGGTGCGGAGCCGAGAACGTCGTTCGACGCGGGAGGCGGGCATGGATGAGGGTTCGTTCGATGCGCTGAGCCGAGGCATCGGTCGGCACGCGACGCGGCGCTCGGCGCTGGCGGCGCTGACCGGGGCGCTGCTCGGGTTTGGCTCCGCGCGGGCCGTGCTGGCGCAGGAGACCGGCGCGCCGCCGCCGGACGATACGCCGCCGGACGATACGCCGCCGCCGGGCGATGCGCCGCTGACCGGCGACGTCGGGGCGGCCGGCGCCTGCCGCGGACGGCGCGACCGCTGCAACAACAACCGCCGCTGTTGCCAGGGGCTGCGCTGCAACAACCGGCGGCGGCGCTGCGTGTGGCGGAACAACCACGGCCGCCGCGAAGGCGACTGGTGTCGGCGCAATGGCGACTGCGACCGGAACCGCAATCTGCGATGCGACAACGGGCGCAACCGCTGCGTGCATGTGTGCGGCCGGGTCGGCGAGCGGTGCCGCCAAGACCGCGATTGCTGCGGGCGCTCGTTGTGCGACGATAGTCGCGACCGCTGCTGCACGGTGCGCGGCGACAAGTGCACCCATAACACGGACTGCTGCGGCAATCTGCGGTGCCGGCAGAGCATCTGCCAGAATCCCTGATTCGCCGGGGTCATCGCCGCTGGCGCGGCGACAAGTCGGTCGTGAACGAACCGGGGGAGCGCGTGATGCGCTGCCCCGGTTCGCGTGCGCCCGGCGCTCCGCGTCCGCCAGCCGCGCGGGACACGATCGCGGGATCGCCCGTTATGCCGCGCCGCCGGGCGGCCGATCGCTGCGCGGCGTCGCACCGTCGCGCGCCGAATCGAGCAGCACCTGCAAGATGGCGCGCGCCGCGGGCGAATCGCCCTGGGTGATGCGGAAGGCGCGCTGAATGAGCCAGACGACCACGGCCACGATCAGCGGCGGGGCCAGAATGAACACCAGGCGAGACCCCAGCAGGCTGGCGCCGATGCCCAGCCCCAGCACCGCGACGACGGTGAGGGCGTTGTCGAGCACCTCCTGCATGCCGAAGGTGGTCGCTTGCCGGGCGAGGAGCACATAGCGGTTGACATAGGTTTGCACCGCCGCCAGCGCCGCGGTGGAGCCGAAGGCGGTGAGAATCGAGATCAGTCCGGCGGCCTGCATCTGGGGGGTGAGCGCGATGCCGAACAGATTCAGCACCCGCAGCGGGCTGAATGGCGCCAGCACCGGCGCGACGATGTCGATCAGCCCGAACAGCACCAACCCCAGACTGAGCGCGGCCAGCGCCATCACGCCCAGCGCGCGTTCGCCGCGGCGATCCATCAGCCAGGGGCCGAGCGCCGTGCCGGCCAGGAAGCCGAAGCCGCCCGGAGCCAGAATGTAGATGGTGTGGGTGGGGTTCGTGCCGAGCACGTCGCGGACGTACACCGGCATCAGGGTGTTGAATCCTTCGAACAGCGCGATGACGATGGAGCCGACGAGAATCATCGCGGCCACCTTGCGGTTGGCCAGCAGCCACACCGCCGTTCGCTCCGGGGAGGGCACGGAGGCTTTCCAGTCGACGGTGCGCGCCGCCTTCCCCAGCGAGACCGCCGCCCCCTCATCCGGGATCGCCCGCGCTCGCCAAGCGCCGAGGAGGAGCACGACTCCGGCGACGTAGATGATGGTGCGCATGCTGGCGACGTTGATCAGAAACGGCGCGAGAAACGCCGACCCCATGGCCGCGCCGATGCCGCCGGCGACGGCGATAATGGCGGCCACCGCGGCCACCTGGGCGACGGTGGACACCAGCGCGGTGGCGGCTTTTACGGCCGGGATGGCGACCTGGCCGAGCGAGGCGACCAGAAAGACGAGCACGATCAGACTGCCGACGCTGGTGCCGAACAGGGTAGGCACGATGAAGCAGGCCGCCGCTTGCAGCAGATAGGCGGAAACGATCGCCGTCCGCTTGGAGGTGGCGTCGACCAGCGCGCCGCCGCCGATGCCGAAGAGCAGCGCCGCGATGAAGCGGGTGGAGCCGACCAGCGAGATGGAGGCTTGCGACGCGCCGACGGTCGCCAGATACACCATCGCCCCGTAGGCGAGGGTGGCGATGCCGAGCGAGGCGGTGAAGCGCGCCCCGACCAGCGCGCGCACGCCGGGGTTGCGGAGCACCTGCTGTCTCAGGCTGGCGACCTGCGCCGCCTCGGTCTCCGGTTCCTCGGTCGTGGGGTTCATGGCGCCATATTTTCTCGTTCAGCCAGTGGTCGGCGCTCATCGTAGCACGCGGCATGCGACAGTATCACGACCGGATCGCGCGCCGGTCGCCGTCCGGCGCCGGTCCGGACAGGCATCGATCGGGAGACCGCCGCAATGATCTTCGGGGCATGGATCGGCCGGATGCGAATCGCCGTCATGAGCGCTTGGTGACGCCGCTGCGCGCGATCCGCTGGGTTGCCAGCGCCGTCGTCGTCGAGGTGATCCTGCTGGCCTTGCTGGCCTGGCTGCTGCCCGGATTCAGCCTTGCCGATCCGGCGGCGCTCGTGCCGATGGCGCTGCTCATCCTCGCCGTGCAGTCGGTGTTGTGGCCGTTCGCCTACGATGTCGCCGTGCGCTTCGGCCCGTGGCTGTTCCCGCTGGTCAGCACCGTGCTGGCCGGTGCGGCGGTCGCGCTGGCGGCCTGGCTCAACGACCGCTTCCTCGTCGGCGGGGTGGTCGTCGCCGATCTGTGGTCCGGGGTGCTGGTCGCGCTCGGGCTCACGGTGGGGTCCACGCTGCTGGCGGCGGTGTTCTCCCTCGACGATGAACCCGCCTACGACCGCTTCGTGACCCGACCGCTGCGGAGCCGCTTCCACGGCACGCCGCGCTCGCCGGAGCCAGGGTTTCTGTTTCTGGAGATCGACGGGTTGAGCGACCCGGTGCTGCGTCGCGCGCTGGCCGAAGGGCATATGCCGACGCTGGCTCGCTGGCTGGAATCGGGCAGTCATCGCCTGATCGCGTGGGACCCGGATCTCTCCTGCCAGACCTCGGCGTCGCAGGCGGGCATCCTGCTGGGTTCGAACGACGACATCCCTGCGTTTCGCTGGTGGGACAAACCGCGGCGCGAACTGATGGTGTCCTCGCACCGCAGCGCGGCGCATGCGCTGGAAGAGGCGCTGTCGACCGGCAACGGGTTGCTGGCGCGCGGCGGAGCCGGGCGCTGGAATGCGTTTTCCGGCAACGCGGTCGAAAACATCGGCGTCTACAGCGTGTTTGGCGATGCCCAGCGCGGTTCGGCCAACTCCCTGCTCGGCTACCTGTTCTCCCCCTACATGATCGCCCGCCTGCTCACGCTCTACGTGCTCGATGTGATGCGGGAGTGGCGGCAGGCGTGGTGGCAGCGGCATCGCGACGTGCGGCCGCGGGTGGCGCGGGGGGTGAAATACTCTCTGGTCCGGGCCGCCACCACCACCGCGATGCAGGAGGCCAGCCGCGCCATTCTGACCGCCGATATGCTGCGCGGGTTGCCATCCGTCTACAACACCTTTTATGGCTACGACGAGGTGGCCCACCATGCCGGGATCGATCGCGAGGACGCGCTGGCGGTGCTGACGACGATCGACCGGGTGATCGCCCATCTGGAGCGGGTCGCCGCGGACGCGCCGCGCCCCTATCACCTGATCGTGCTGTCCGATCACGGTCAGAGCCAGGGGGCCACCTTTCTGCAGCGGTACGGGGTGACGCTGGCCGATCTGACGCGGGAGCTGGTGGCGGCCGATGCAGCGGAGCCGGTGGCCGTGCTGGCGCACTTGGCCAACGAGGAGGAGCAAGGGCACATCGACGTGACGCTGAGCGAAGCGGTGCGCGGCGACACCCGCACCGCCCGCACCCTGCGCCGGGTGTTGCCGGCCACGGATGGCGACGAGCGCGGCAGCGACGCGGGGCCAGCACGCGAACCGGCTGCCCCCTCCGGCGCCGAGGCCGATGTCATCGTGCTGGCCTCGGGCAATCTGGGGCTGATCTCGTTCCCGCGCTGGCCGCAGCGGATGAGCCGCGAAGAGCTCGACGCGGCTTTTCCGAAATTGCTGGCCGGGCTGGTCGCGCACCCGGGCATCGCCTTCGTGATGGTGCGCTCGGAGGCGTGCGGGCCGCTGGCGATCGGGGCGGCCGGAACGCGGGCGCTGCAAACCGGCGCTATCGAGGGGATCGACCCGCTGGCTCCGTTCGAACCCAACGCGCCGGCGCATCTGCTGCGCTCGGCCGGGTTCGCCAATGCGCCGGACGTGCTCGTGATCAGCGCGACCGATCCGATCAGTGGTGAAGTTCCGGCATTCGAAGAACTGGTGGGGAGCCACGGCGGACTTGGCGGACCGCAGCGGGAGCCGATTCTGCTGTACCCGACGGTGCTCGACCCCGGGCGGGACGAGATCGTCGGCACGGCCGGTCTGCATGCGGTGCTCAAGGGGTGGGTCGACCAGGCGCAGGGGGCGGCGGAGCCGGCCTCGCCCGCGCCGGCCGCCGAAGCGGTCGGGGCGCCTCACCCCGGGTCATCCTGAGCGCAGCGAAGGTTCTCGCATCTGCCATCGCGTGATGCTGGCCGGCGAATCGTCGCTGGCTCCGGCCGCGTCAGCCTCCTGCGGGGTCATCCTGAACGGAGTGAAGGATCTCGCGGACGCCCGCGCGTGCCTGCGTCCGAGTGGACGCCAGACCGAGATCCTTCGCTCCGCTCAGTGGACCGTCTACGTTGGAATGACCTATGCGGAGCACCCGGGAGCGGGGAGTCGGTCTCCGCCGAAAGGAGTCCGTCATGCCCCGGAAACAGCACCTCGTC
>JADLCW010000542.1 GCA_020847015.1 Thermomicrobiales bacterium
TCCACCGGATGGCGCAGTTTCGAACCCGGGCCTTCGAAAACATGACCGCGGTGGCGCTGGCCAACTATGCCGCGCCGGAGGCCAACGGTCACTCGGTCGCCTTCGACCCCATCGCCTTCGGGGACGATGGCAGCCGCGATACGCTGGTGGTGGAGGCGGGCGAAGGCGAGGGCGTGTTCCTGGCCACGTTTGACATGACGCGCGTTCGCGATTACCGCCAGCGGGAGACGATGGGCGCTGCGTTCCGTCGCCCAGCGCTCTACGGCGCGCTGACCGAGGCCGGCGTGCGTCCGCCCTTCCTGCGGGTCGATCGCTCCGGCGCCCCCTTCGCCTGACCCCCATCCATCATCTGGCGAATTCGAGTCTGTGCGCGGTGAAGATAGCGGCCGCGTGAACCGGGAGGCGCCAGATCGCCGGTTCGCGGTCGAAGTCGAATGCCGAAGCATCGCCGCCGAACGGGAGGTCGGTCGTCGAGAGCAGTGACGTCCAATCATGCGCGAACAGCTCCGGCATGTCGCTCGCGGCGAGCGGGCCGAACTGCTGAGCAGGTCCGAAATTGGCGAGCAGCAGACGATGGTCGGCGCCGACCCAGCGATGGACGGCCAACACCCGGTCGCTCAGGGCCACGGCGTGCAGTCGTTGTCGGTCCTGTGTCCGCAGCACCGGATCGACACGACGCAGCGCAAGCAAGGCGCGATACAACCGCTCGACCGGCGCGTGTGCGATGCGCTCGCCAAAATCCAGTTTGGAGCGAAAGAATGTCGCCGGATCCTGCGGATCGGGGATGATCCCGGACTCAGGGAACAGCGCGCGGAATTCACGCCGACGCCCCTCGCTGACGAGTTTGCCGAGTTCACGGTGGTGGTCGGTGAAGTACAGAAATGGCGATGTGGCATGGAACTCTTCGCCCATCCACAGCATCGGCGTCTCGGGCGCGAACAGCAGCAGCGCGGTGGCGGCCTTGGCCAAAGCCGGATCGATTACATGATCGAGTCGCTCGCCGAAAGCCCTGTTGCCGACCTGGTCGTGGTTCTGAATACAAAACACGAAGGCTGCCGCTGGTTCATCGGTGACGCGTGTGCCGCGCGCCCGCCCCGTGCGGACGGTCGGCTGGCCCTGGTAGACGAATCCCTTTTCCAAGGCGCCTGCCACTTCAGCGGCGGTCCCTGCATGGTCGGCGAAATACGCGTGGCGCTCGCCGGTCAGCAGCACTCGCACCTGATGGTGGAAGTCGTCAGCCCACACGGCGTCCAGACCGAAACCGCCGTCTGCGGGCGACTGAATCAACCGCACCTCGTTGCGGTCGTCCTCGGCGATGAGCACGATGCCGCGCCCGACGGCGTGACGGGCACGGCGGGCCAGCTCGGCCAGTAGATGCTCCGGATTCTCGTCCCGGATGGCATGGGTGGCGTCGAGACGAAGCCCGTCGATGTGGTAGTCGCGAATCCAGGCGAGCGCGCTGCCAATGACGAACTCGCGCACCGGCCGGCTGTGCGGTCCGTCGTAGTCGATGGCGTCGCCCCACGGAGTCGAGTGCCGGTCGGTGAAGTAGTGATCGCTGAAGGCGCGCAGGTAGTTGCCGTCCGGACCGAGGTGGTTGTAAACGGCATCGAGGATTACCGCCAATCCGTGACCGTGCGCGGCGTCCACCAGGCGGCGCAGATCGTCCGGGCGACCGTAATGCTGACTCGGTGCATAGAGGCTGACTCCGTCATAGCCCCAGTTCCAGCGCCCGGGAAACGCCGCCACCGGCATCAATTCGATCGCGGTCACGCCCAAGTCGCGCAGATACGGCAGTCGCTCGGTCAGCGCGGCGAACGTGCCTTTCGGGGTGAAGGTCCCGACGTGCAGCTCGTAGATCACCTGCGCTTCGATGCCGATCCCCGGCCAATTGTCGTCGCTCCAGGGGAACGCGGCTGGATCGATGACTTCCGAGGGACCGTGCACACCGTCCGGCTGGAACCGCGAGCAGGGATCCGGGTAGGTCTGGCTGTCGTCCAGTCGGAAGGTGTAGCGAGCACCGACGCCGGCGCCGGAAACGATCCCCGTGAAATATCCTGCCGGCACACGCATCAATGGGTGGTGTGCGACTCCGCCGGGCGTCTCGACGGCGACATCGACGCGGCGCGCTTTGGGCGCCCAGACGGTGAATTGGACCCCGCCGGGAACGACGCGCGCCCCGCAGCGCAAGTTCGTGACGCGGGCGCTCACGCCGGCTCGTCTCCCCGACCCTCCTCGATGCGCTCCAGTACGGCGACCGGCAGTGTTGCGAAAACGCACGCGAGCGGCAGCATCGCTGCACCGTCCGTCGAGCCCACCTCGGCGACTTGGCCCGTGAGAATGTCGCGGTAACGGGCGCCAGCCGCCGCTTTCGGGACGATCAGCATCGTGTCTTCCCAGGCATCCGCCCCGAGCGGGGCGCGGTTGCCGCGATCGGTGAGTTTGCCGATGAGACGCGGCGCCGCGACGACGATTTGCCGGCCGCCGAGCACCCGAGCGAAGGCGACCAAGTGCTCCTGTTGCGCTCCCGCCGCCGCAAGCGGTAGATAGTCGCCGTGGGCGAAGACCTCCGGCTGCCGCAACCGCGCCTGCAATCCGTGCAGCGTCAGGTAGAGCTTGATCCGGCCATCGGCGCGGGCGGCGAACAACTCGGCGGCCAGCTCGACGCTGGGCGGCTGTGATGCGAGATCGCGCAGCGCCGTCTCGCGGGCGGCGAAATCGACCGGGCGGCGGTTGTCCGGATCGACCAGACTGAGATCCCAGAATTCCGACCCTTGATAGATGTCCGGCACACCCGGCGCGGCCAACCGTAGCGCGTGCTGCGCGAGCGAGTTGATCGCGCCGAGGTCGGCCGTCAACACCTGCAATGGCTGAAATTCGTCGAGAAATCGCGTGCTGACCGCCGGATCCAGAACGACGCCCACAAAGCGGCGCAGCGCCGCTTCGTAGGCAGCGTCCGGATTGATCCAGCTCGTACGAACCTGCGCCTCGCGCACGGCTTTCAGCATATAGGCGTCGATGCGCGCAATGAACGCTTCATCGGGAAGCGTCATGCCGAATGGCCACGTTCCCAGCAACGTCTGGTAGAAGAGGTACTCGGTCGCTCGCTCCGGCATCTCCTCACCGTCGATCTTCGTGCGCGCCTTCCGGTTCAGGCGTGTCCAGCGGTCGATAGCCGTTCGCCACGCACGCGGCATCTCGGAGAGCGTATCGATGCGTGTTCGCACATCCTCGCCGCGCTTGGCGTCGTGGGTGCTGGCGGCGAGCAGCCCGTGCGGCCAGCGGCGGAGGTGGTCGCTATTGTCACGATGGAACTCCGCCACGGTGGCGCCGAAGCGATCCGGGGCGCCGCCGACCTCGTTGAGCGACGTCAGTCGGTTGTAGATATAAAAGGCCGTGTCTTCGACACCCTTGGCCATCACCGGCCCGGTTAGTTGCTGGAACTTCATGGCGAAGCGGCAACGTTGCGCCACCTGCTCGGAAGTGGCGGTTTCCGGGTGGCGCAGCAGCAGCACATCGCGCAGGAAGTCGAACACGCTCGCGTCGACGGCGGGATTGCGCCGCTTCGCCAAGGCGATCGCTCGCTCGATCGTGCGGCGATCGGATTCGCTGACGCCGGAGCCGTCGCACACGGTGTAGGTGCGGTAGACGGGGAAGCAGGCGATGGTTTCGCGTACCGCGTCGCGCAACCGCTCCAGGGTGAAGTCGCGCGTGCGTCGATCTTGCTCGGAAATGCGGTTGAGCGCCCTCGCAAGCACGTTGACCTCGCTGGCGAGGGCGACCTCCATGATCAGGTTCTTTTTCTCGAAGACAAGATTGGCGAACGATTCCCGTTGCCCGGTGTACCGGACGTACAACTCGTCGAATGCTTTGCGATTGGCGCTGTCGACGAACAGACCGGTGACAACGCGAGCGAATTCGTAGCCGACCGTTCCGTGCACATCCCAATCTTCCGGCAGCGTCTCGCCCGGTTCCAGAATCTTTTCGACGACGAGATAAAGCGGCAGCGCATCGCCGGGATCACTCCCCGGCGACACGTGTTCCGGCGCCGGCCGCCCTCCACTATTCGCAATGGTTTTCGCCGCCTGCTCCTGGAGTGCGCGCATGTACCCGGCTGGGTCCCACAATCCGTCCGGGTGATCGACGCGCACGCCGGTTACCCGACCATCGGCGATCGTCGCCAGAAGCAGCGCGTGGGAGCGAGCGAAGACCTCCGGTTCTTCCTGCCGCACGGCGGCCAGCTCGTTGATGGCGAAGAAGCGCCGATAGTTGATCTCATCGGCGGCCGTGCGGAAGAAGGCGAGTCGATAGGGTTGCTCGTCCAGGAGCTCGTCTAGCGCGTCGAAACTGCGGGGATCGCCGGCCGTCCCATTCAGCCGCGTTATGGCGTCGTCGAGAGCGCGGGCCACCAGCCGGGAGGCGGCGACAAGATCGGCAAGGCGCCGCTTGCCGACGATTTGCTCGCGTCGCCGCTCGTCCAGCGCGTCTGGGTCCCGCTCGTCCGTAGGCGGGAGGCGTTCGAAGGCGGTGATGATGCTCAGGAACTCCAGCAGGGACGGATCATCGGGGGGCAGCGCCGATTCGAGCGTCGGCAGCGCCACACGCAGCACGATCGGATAGGTGGGCGGGGCGAGCGGGAGCGGTGTGTCGAAATACGAGACGACGAAGGAGCCATCCGCGTAGTGCAAGTTCAATTCGCCCTGCTCCAGCACCACCCCGAAATGATCCCCCAGAATCGGCAGCAATACCTTCCCACGCAGTTCTCGCTTGAGCGGAGCCCAGTCGATGTCGAAGAAGTCGGCATATTCCGAGGCCTGCCCGTTCTCCAACACATCTTGCCACCAGAGATTGACGCCGTGCCCGATCCCCATGTGGTTCGGCACGA
>JADLCW010000543.1 GCA_020847015.1 Thermomicrobiales bacterium
GCCGTCGCCGAGAGTTTTCCGCACTATTCGCTACTGTTGGACACGTACGACGTTCATGCTGCAATTGATATCGCCGTGGCCGTTGCGCTCGACGTCCGGGCGCGGTTCGGGAACGAACTGACCGCGGTCCGCCTCGACAGCGGCGATCTTCTGGCCGACAGCAAATACGTCCGCTCCGTACTGGGTGCGGCCGGTCTGACCGACGTGCAGGTCTTGGTCAGCGGCGACATCGACGAATATCGCATCGCCGATCTGCTGCGCGACGGCGCCCCGATCGCTGGCTTCGGCGTCGGCGGAAATCTCGGCGTCGGGTTGGGCACGGTCGCCAGCGGCGCCGTCGGCGGAGTGCTGGGGGCTGTCTACAAGCTCGCCTGGTACGAGGGCGCCGGCGACCCGGCCCGCATTAAGCTGGCCGGCAGCAAGAGCACTTGGCCCGGCCGCAAGTTGGTCTATCGGGTTGGGGACTTCCAAGAAGATATCGTGCAGCTCGAGGGCGAGCCGGCTCCGGAAGACGCCGCGCCGCTTTTGGAACCAGCGGTGCGCGCCGGCGCGGTCGTCGCCATGTCGCGTCCGCTGCGGGAGATCCAGCAACAGGCCATGGCGCAACTGCACGCGCTCCCGGCGGTCTACCGCGCGCTGCGCGACCCCGAACCCTATCCGGTCCGCCGGAGCGCGGACCTCTTAGAGACGCGCGAGCGCGCCGCCCGACTGCACCATGCCGAGGCGCGGGAAGTCGTTGGCGGCGCTTGATGCGTCCCGACTCCTGTCAGTCAGCCGGCGCCACGTCGCCCGGCATCGCCAGCAGCGGGTCGGGCGGCGGATCGGCAGCAATGCGTAGCGGCTGCCTGCGATCGGGCATAGCCATCGCCCCGGCCAGGGTCGCCACGTAGAGCGCGGTCAGCGCCGGGAACACCGGCGGCGCCTGGAGCTTGCTGCCGACCGGCCATGCCAGCACCGCCACAATCGTGAGGACGAACAAGTAGGGTGCGATCCAGGCGCCGCGCGGGTTTGAGAACCAGCGGTCAGCCAGCGCGCCCAAGGCGGCCCGCTTCCCTGGTCGGGCCCGCGGCGAGGCGTCAATCGCGGACGCGGTGTAGGCAAGGATCTTTTGCAGGATCCCCCGCACCACCGCCCAGCAGCCAAACACCAGCCCAAAGGTCACTATCGGCGAAATGCCCTCGAACCGGAAGGCAGCTTTCAGGGCGCTCGACACCAGCGGCACATCGGCGGCCCGCAGCGTGAAGAGCGCGGCGGCGACGCCGCACAGGGCCGCCGTGATCCAGAATGACGCGAACCAGCGCACGATCCGACTCCTGTTGGCGCGTGGCTATCCGCGCCGGATAACGGTTTCGACCGGGTTTCGATCCGGCTCGGCCTCGCTGCCCGCAGCGCCATTCCCCGTCGCGGAAGGCGCCGACTCGCCAGCACCCGGCGTCAGGTCAGGGGGTTCTGCCGCATCTTCTCCCCGGTGCAAATCGTCGGGGGCATCCGGTGCGGGCGGCAGGGAAAGCACTCGCCGCGCGCTCATCCCCGCTTGCAGCACCACCGGGTAGAAGCGATCTTCCACTGGCAGCGGAACCACCGAGATCGGCAACCCGTCGAGTCGCAGATCGGACGCAACGCGGGCTGGCGCGGCCAGGAAGCGCGCCACCGTGGGCGGCGCGGATTCGGCCGCCACCGTGGAATCGAGCTGTTGCACCCGCACTGCGCCTTCCCGCGGCATCGCCGCCAGAATGCGTCGGCGCAGCGTCGGCAGCTCCAGTCGCAGATCCGGTTCCGGATCGCCCGCCACCCGCGCCGCTTCCCGATAGAGCGCTTCCACGATCCGCTCCGGGGTCGTCGCCAACCCGGGATCGTCGGCTTGCTGGCGGCGAAAACCACCCACAATCTGCGCGACCTGCAAGTCGGTCAATGGCGGCGGCGGCGATTTGGCCGGTACGATACGGCCGCTCAATGCCGGGTCTGGTTCCTCCGGCGGCGCCGGCGGCCGGGCGCCCAGTTCGCGCACCCGCTCCAGTCGCTCCACCCGCGTACGAAGTTCATCGCGTGCCGAATCCACATTGCGTCGGGTGAGCGCCAACTCGGCGGTCCCGATGTCGGTTGTCAGAGCATGCGCTGCCGCATCGCGCCACTGCCTGGCGCGATCGTGGACGACTTTCCAGCCTCGCTCCAGCGCGACGCGCTGCCGCAGCGCAATCCAGACCGTGCTCGCCGCGATCGGCGCTCCGATCGCCAGCGCCGTCCACAGCGCGAGCTGCGGCGTTGTCGGCCAGGCAGTGTCGGCGAACCTGCCCAGCGCGGCAGCCATGTCCGGCGCGTATGGCGTCAGCAATGCGGCTGCGGCGTTCAGCACGCCGCCGATCGGCAACGATGGCAAATTGATGAGCGCGAATATCGCCCAACCCCATGCCAGCAGGAACGTCACCACAGCGACCTGCGTCAACAACAGGGGATTGATCTTGCGCTCCAGCGCCTCGACCAGTCGATCGTCGGCGTCGGCGAGCGCGTCGGTCGGAGGCGGCGCCGCAGCCATCGCATCCAGCGGCGCTGGTTCGATCCCGGGCGCACCCCCACGGCGCAGTTCGCTATAGCGCACCCGCAGATCGGCCGCCGAACGCTCGTGCAGACGGCGCAGCGGCCCAAAGAATCCGAGCAATGCCTCGTCGGCGAGGATGGCGCGGGTATGACCATCCAGTCCGTCCACGTAATCGCGCAGCACGGCGCGAGCGAGATGCTCGACATTGGCGCGACGGTCCTCGTGTGTCACCAGCATCTCGTGTCGCCAGCGTTCGGCCGCCGCGAGCCAGGCGTCGAGCGCCTCTCGCGCCCGCACATGCTCGGCGCCTGCCTGCCGCCAGAAGCGTGGCGACCAGCGCGGCAGATCCAACTTCGGCCACGGTCCGGTCTGGCCGATTTCGGCCCGCTTCAACTCCGGGTAGGCTGGGTCAAACGTCGGCGGGGCCGGCTCATCCAGCGCCGCGAACAACCGCAGGCGGCGGCGCTCGGCATTCTCCCGAAACAATGCCGGAGCGTCCCAGCGCAGCGCCTCAGCCGCGACGCCGATGAACAACGGCTGAGTCGTCCAACTCCCGGAACCGTCGCCGGCGCCTGCCGCAAACACCCGCTCGACACCCGGCGAGTTGCCGTGCGCAACATCGCCCAACATCAGCAGATCGGTCAGGCGCATCACGAGCGATCCGGTTTCTTCCGGCGTATACAACCCGCCAATGCCGTCGCGGTCGGACACGACCACGAAAAACCCACGCCCACGTCCCGATGCGCCGGCCCCGGCGACCTCCTCCACCAGCGCCCGCAAGCGGCGCTCCGCTTCGATCTGCGCGTCGCCGGTTCGCCCCCACGAGACATTGCGCAGGAGCAATCCAACCCGCGCCTCGACGGCCAGATCGGCCAGACGCTGATGCAGGCGGACCAGCCACGGAGCCAGGTCGGCGGTTTCCGGCGAATCGAGATCGGCCACCAGCCAGACGTGGGGCACCAACAGATCGCGGTCGGCCCAGCGCAACGCCTCCCGACTCTGCCGTTCGGCTAGCACTTCCGCCAGCGCCGACTGAATGCGCTCCGCCGTTGGATCATAGTCGGGATCGGACGCGACTGGCGGCGGAATCAGATCCGCGACCGGGGTGAATCCGGCGTCGATCCGAGCGCCGTCTGATTCGGCCGTGGGGGCCAGCGGCAAGAACCCCAACAGCCGGTTGGCGGCAGCCAGGTCCTGGCCGGCCTCATCGGCGGTCAACCAGCGACCAAGCCGAACGACGACCTCCGC
>JADLCW010000544.1 GCA_020847015.1 Thermomicrobiales bacterium
ATGCGCTCAGCGGCGCTGGAACTGCTTTTCGAGATCGGTGCGGCTCATGTGCAGCATGGTGGGGCGACCGTGACCGCAAGCGCGCGGTTGCTGCGAACGCTCCAGTTCGGCGACCAGTTCGCGCATCTCCGCCAGCGAGAGCGTTTGCCCGGCTCGGATCGCGGTATGGCAGGCGGTGCTGATGGCCACCGCGTCCAGCCAGCTTTCCCCCGTGCCGCCCTCCGCCAGTTCGTGCAGCACGAGACGCAGCCGCTCGCCCAGATCGACCCCCCGCACCGCCGCCGGCGCGGCCCGGATCAGCACCGCCCCCGGCGCGAAGCGCTCGAGATCCCAGCCGACCTCGGCCAACTCCGCCGTCGATTTTTCGTAGGCGGTCAGCTCGTCCGGCGTCAGTTCGAGCACCAGCGGATCCAGCAGCGGTTGCTGACCCGCCGCGCGATTGCGCATCCCGGCGAGAATCTTCTCGTACATGACCCGCTCGTGGGCGGCGTGCTGGTCGATCAGATACATGCCGTCCGGGCCTTCGGCAATGATGAAACTGCTCCCCACCTGCCCCAGCACTCGCAGCACCGGCACCCCGGACGGGTGCGCGCGCGTCGGGTCCGGGTCTGGTTCCGCATCGGGCGTCAGCGGCGGCTGCCGCGGCGGAATGATGGCGGCGGGCAACGCGCGCTGGGCCGGTTCGGCGACCGGCGGCGGATCGAAGCGAATCTCCGGCAATTCGGCGTGCGGGGCGCGACTCAGCGCGGCGTGCGCGGCGCGGGACAGCGCGCGGCAGACGGCGCGCTCATCGGCGAACTTCACCTCGGCCTTGGTCGGGTGCACGTTGACATCCACCAACGCCGGGTCCAGTCGCAGGTGCGCCATCGCCACCGGGTGACGACCGACCATCAGCAGACTGTGATAGGCCTCTTCCAGCGCGAATCCGAGGGCGCGGTTCTGAATCCAGCGACCGTTGACGAAGAGCGCGATCCCTTGCCGGTGCGAGCGGGTCACGCTCGGCGCGCCAACCCACCCCTCCACCGCGACGCCCGGCGCCGCCGCGCTCGCTTCCAGCGGTTCCAGCGGCAGCGCGGCATTGGCGATCTCGGTTCCGAGCGCTTCCAACGCCGCCGCCAACGGGTCGCCGCTGCCGGTCGTCGCGAACGCGCGCCGATCGTCGATCAGCAATTCGATGGCGACCGCCGGGTAGGCGGCCGCGTAGGCGGCCACCGCGCGGGTGATGTAGCCGGTCTCCGTTCCCGGCTGCCGCAGAAACTTGCGCCGCGCCGGCACGTTGGCGAACAGATCGCGCGCGACGACGACCGTGCCGGCGGCGACCGCGGCCGGCTCCGGCGCGCCGGCGACCCCGAAGGCGACCCGCACCATCGTGCCGTGGGCGACCTCCGGCGGCCGGGAGCGCACCGTGAGATCGCTGACCGCCCCGATGCTGGGCAGCGCCTCGCCCCGGAAACCGAGGGAGGCGAGCACATCGAGATCGCCGAACGCGGCGATCTTGGAGGTCGCGTGACGCCGCACCGCCAGCGGCAGATCGTCGGGGAGGATGCCGCCGCCATCGTCGGCGACCTCGATTGCCCCCGTGCCGCCGTCGCGGATGGCGATGCGGATTCGCGCGGCCCCGGCGTCGAGCGCGTTTTCCAGCAACTCCTTGACGACCGACACCGGCCGCTCCACCGTTTCGCCGGCGGCGATCTTGCCGATGGTGTCGTCGTTGAGCAGTCGAACCGGCATCGCGCGCATCATCCCGTGATTGCAACCGGCGCGGGGCGACCCTGAGGGTAGCGCCGCTCCCCGCCGAGGTTAGCCGAGAGCGTCCTCCCCGTCCCACGGCTCGCCCTTGCGGTGGGCCGAAACGCAGGGGTTGCCGGTTTCCCAGTAGCGATAGGGGTGCTCGACGGCGCGGCTGATGCCGATGCGCCGTCCGTGCGAAATGGCCTCCGGCGACCACCCCGGCGCCAGCCAGAGCAACCCGTGGCGGGTCAGATCGGTTCCCTGCTCGTCGAGGGTGATGCCCAGCGCCTGCGTCAGCTTGCCGGGACCGGAGCCGAGCCCGCGCGGATCGTCAAGACCGCGCCGCGCGCGCATCAGTTCGATGCCCGCCACCGGTTCCACGGCGCGAATCAGCACCCCGCCCACTTCCCCCGGCGCTTTGGCCACCGCGTTGAGCATGGCGTGGATGCCGTATGAGCGATAGACGTAGGCGTGGCCCGGCTCGTCCCACATGATCGAGACGCGCCCCTTGCGCCCTTTCCAGGCGTGGCTGGCCGGATCGCGCGGTCCCAAATAGGCCTCGGTTTCCACGATGCGGCCGACACTGCGCCCTTCCGGCAAGTCAGTCACGATCAGACAGCCGAGCAGGGAGCGGGCGACTTCCAGCGTCGGCCGCGCGTACCAGTCGCGCGGCAGCGGCGCATCGGGGCGCCCGGCGTCCGGCCGCGCGCCGTCGACTCCGGGTCCGGTGGCGGGTTCGGGCAGGCGGTCGCTCATGCCAGGTCCGACAACCGCCGCTCCAGCAGCGCGATCTGCTCCTGCGCCGTTTGCAGCCGTTTGCGCTGCGTGTCGACCACGGCCGGCGGCGCCTTGTCGACGAAGGCCTTGTTGGCGAGTTGCTTTGCCGCGCGGTCGCGCTCCAGGCGCGCCTCGCCCAATTCCTTGCCCAGCCGCTCCCGCTCGGCGGCGAGATCGACCATCCCGGCCAGCGGCAGCAGCGCGACGATCTCGCCCGCCACCGCCGTCACCGCGCCCGACCCGGCGGCCGGTTCGCCGCGCGCGATCGTCAGTCGCTCCTCGTCGATGCGGGCCAAGGCGGCCAGCTCGCGCCGCACCGATTCAAACGCCGGAGCCAGATCGCCGGCGTAGATGTCGGCCGCTATCCAGCGCCCCGGTTCCACATTGGCTTCGCTGCGCGCGTTGCGAATCGCCCGGATCAATTCGATCGCGGCTCCGAAGACCGCCTCGGCCGGCGCAGCGGGCGCGGCGGCCGTCGGCCACGCCGCCACCATCACGCTGTCGCCGGCGTGGGGCAACTGCTGCCACAGCGCCTCGGTGACGAACGGCATGAAGGGGTGCAGCAGACGCACGCTGCGCTCCAGCGCATAGGCCAATGTCTGGGCGACAGCGGCGCGCTCGGCTGCCGTGCCGCGCAGCCGCACCTTGGCCGCTTCGATATACCAGTCGCACAGTTCCGCCCAGACGAATTCGCGAATCGCTTTGCCCGCCTCGCCGTAGAGATGATGCTCCATCAGACGGGTGGCGTCCGCGGTGGCGTCGTCCAGGCGGGAGAGAATCCAGCGGTCGGCCAGCGCCAGATCGCCGCTCGGGCGGGCCGGCCCAGCCGCGTCCATGGCGATCTCGGCGTCGGCGATCGGCCGCAGCGCGAAGCGCGTCGCGTTCCACAACTTGTTGGCGAAGTTGCGGGCATCCTCGACCTTCTGCAAATCCAGCTTGAGATCGTTGCCCGGCGAACTCTGGGTGACCAGCGCGAAACGCAGCGCGTCGGCTCCGTATTCCTCGGTGACCTGGGTCGGGTCGATCACGTTCCCCTTCGTCTTGCTCATCCGCGCGCCCTCGATGTCGCGCACGGTGCCATGCAGGTAGACGGTGTGGAACGGCAGCTCGCCCATGATCTCGATGCCGAAGAAAACCATCCGGGCGACCCAGAAGAAGAGGATGTCGTACCCCGTCTCCATCACCGACGAGGGGTAAAAACGGCGCAGATCCGCCGTATCGTCCGGCCAGCCCAGCGTCGAGAACGGCCACAATCCGGAGCTGAACCAGGTGTCCAGCACATCCGGGTCCTGCTCCACCGGACCGCCGCAGTGCGGACAGACCGCCAGCGTGGCCTCGTCGGTGACGATGGTTTCGCCGCACTGCTGGCAATACCAGACCGGAATGCGATGCCCCCACCAGAGTTGGCGGGAAACGGTCCAGTCGTGGATGTTCTCCAGCCAGTTCAGGTAGACGCTCTTGAAGTGCTCCGGCACGAAGGTCAGGCGGCCATCCTTGGCCGCCGCGATGGCCGGAGCCGCCAGCGGCTCCATGCGAATGAACCATTGGCGAGAGATGAGCGGTTCGAGCACGGTGTCGCAGCGCTGGCAGTGCCCGACGGCATGCCGATGGGGCGTGACGCCCAGCAGAAAGCCATCCCGATCGAGTCGCTCCGCAACCGCCGTGCGCGCCGCCTGGGCGGTCAATCCGGCGAACTCCCCCGCCTCGGCGTTCATCGTGCCGTCGGGGTTCATCACGGTGATGCCGGGCAAATCGTGGCGGCGGGCGATCTCGAAGTCGTTCGGGTCGTGATTGGGCGTCACCTTCACCGCGCCCGACCCGAAGGTCCGGTCGACCGCCGCATCGGCCACGATCGGCACGAGCCGCCCGGTGATGGGCAGCCGCGCCTGCTTGCCCACCAGCGCGCGGTAGCGCTCGTCCTCCGGGTGCACGGCGACGGCGGTGTCGCCCAGCATCGTCTCCGGCCGGGTGGTCGCCACCTCGATGAATTCGTCCGTTCCCGCGATCGGGTATCGCAGCCGCCAAAGCGCGCCGGCGTCCTCGCGGTGCGCCACCTCCAGATCGGACAGCGCGGTCATGCAGCGCGGACACCAGGAGATGAGCCGCTCGCCGCGGTAGACCAGCCCCTGGTCATAGAGATGCTTGAACACGCGGCGCACCGCGCGCGACGGCCCCGGGTCCATGGTGAAGCAGAAGCGCGACCAGTCGCAGGAAGCGCCGAGAATTTTCAATTGCTCGCGGATGCGCCCACGGTAGCGGTTCATCCACGACCAGACCCGCTCCAGAAAGGCGTCGCGCCCGAGATCGTGGCGGGTCAGTCCTTCGGCGGCGAGTTCGCGCTCCACGACCCACTGCCCGGCGATGCCGGCGTGATCGGCTCCGGGGAGCCACAGGGTGGGTTGGCCCAGCATCCGATGCCAGCGGATCATGATGTCTTCGACGGCGACGAACAACCCGTGGCCGATATGCAACTCGCCAGTGACATTGGGCGGCGGCATGATCACGACGAACGGCTCGCGCTCCGGGCGATCGGCGGGCATGAAGTAGCCGGCCGTCTCCCACCGGTCATAGACGCCGGTCTCGACCGCCCGGGGGTCGTAGGATTTGGCGAGGTCGGCCCCGGAGGGCGGCGTGGCGTCGGTCACGGTGTCGGTCATCGATGGCCTCGGGGTGAAGCTGCGCGCGGTCGTCATGGGGGTAGTTTCGGGGAAAACGAGTCCGGGCGTCGAGAAGCCGCGCGGCTCCAGCGGGAAAGCCGGGCAAGTCGCGAGGCACGGCTCCGGCAGAACCCGGGCGCGCCCGCGCGGCGCGCTACCGTTCCAATCGCGGACAGGCCGATCCGTCCGGTCGCTGGCAGATCGGTTCCGGTCCGGAAATCGCCCTGCCGAAGCGGCGCAGCAATTCGGCCGTCTCGCACACCGGCAACCCGACGATGTTGGCCCAGCATCCGTGGACGGCGACCACCAGATCCCCGGCCTGCCCCTGAATGGCGTAGCCGCCCGCCTTGTCCCGCCCCTCGCCGCTGGCCACGTAGGCGGCGATCCGCGCCGGGGTCAACTCGGCGAAGCGCACCACGCTGGGCACGGCGGCCCGCTCCACCCGGCCAGTCGCGGCGTCCACCACCGCGACGCCCGTCCACACTTCGTGCGAGCGCCCGGAGAGACGCTCCAGCATGGCGACCGCATCGGCGTCATCGGCCGGTTTGCCGAGGATGCGGCCATACAGGGAGACGACCGTGTCGCCGCCCACGATCAGCGCCGCCGCGCCGGCATGCCGGGCCGCGACCGCGCGCGCCTTGCGTTCGGCCAACATCAGCACCAGCCGCTCCGGAGCCAGCCCCGGTTCGGCATCCTCCGCGACATCGCTGGGTTCCACCGTGAACGGTTCCCCGAGGCGAGCGAACAACTCCCGCCGCCGAGGGGAGCCGGAGGCGAGCATCAGGTCGGGTTGGGATCGCGGGCGCGCGTCCGTCACCATGGCGGACATCGTACCCGAACGCTCCGGACCCGTCGCCGGCAGCCCCGTGCCTGGCGGCGCGAACAGAGCGGCAACGCCGCAGGCAACGCGCCTATGGGGTGTACGCACACTCCCCACGCGTGGTAAAATGGCAGCTTGCGATCAGATGTTCGGGTTGCCGCCGCGACACGACCGCCCGAACCGCTCCGAGGGATCTTCCGCATGGCCCAGCTCGACCGCATCAGCATTCGCGGCGCCCGAGAACACAACCTCAAGAATATCGACATCGACATCCCCCGCGACAAGCTGGTGGTTCTGACTGGTCTCTCCGGTTCCGGCAAAAGCTCGCTCGCCTTCGACACCATTTTCGCCGAGGGGCAGCGCCGCTACGTCGAATCGCTCTCCGCCTACGCCCGGCAATTTCTCGGGCAAATGGAAAAGCCGGATATCGACCACATCGAAGGGCTTTCCCCCGCCATCTCCATCGACCAGAAGGGAACCAGCCGCAACCCGCGCTCGACCGTCGGCACCGTCACCGAAATCTACGATTA
>JADLCW010000545.1 GCA_020847015.1 Thermomicrobiales bacterium
AGCCGATTGGGCCGCCGTCCTTCCCGACCGCGCCCTCACCGAATCATCCGCAGAATTGGATGTCTCGGACATCACCACGGAGCTGCGGATCGCCGCCGATGAATGGCGCGGCGCGGCGCCTGGGGCCGGAATCGTGGAGCGCACGCAGCGGGCGCTGCGGCTGGTTGGCCGCGCACTGCGAACCGCCGGGATCAACCCAGCAGAAATCGTCGCGCGCGATCTGGCCGACCTACGCGCCAAGTCCTACCTGACAGCCTACTTCGCGGCCCGCAGCGGCGGAGTTGCGACGTGAGCGGGAGCGATACGGGAAGCCAACCCGCCGTACCGCCTCACGGAGCCGCCGACCACGAGCAGCGCCTCTGGACCCCGTGGCGAATGCGCTACGTTGGCGGTGGAGCGCGGGAAACCGGTTGCATTTTCTGCAGTCGGCTGGTGGACGAAGGCGATGCCGCATCGCTCATCTTATGGAGGGGTGCGTACTCGTTCATCATCATGAACTTATTCCCGTACAACACCGGCCACGTCATGCTCGTGCCCAACGCCCACGTCGCCAGCCCGGAAACCGCTAACCCTGCGGCGCTCGTCGAAATTGCGACAGCGATGCCCGGGGCGCTGCGGGCGCTGCGCCGCGCGCTCAACTGCGACGGATTTAACGTGGGAACCAATGTCGGCTCGGTGGCCGGGGCCGGGGTCGCCGAGCACCTGCATCAGCACGTCGTGCCGCGCTGGACCGGCGACGCCAACTTCATGCCCATTCTCAGCTCGACCATGGTGCTGCCGGAGTTGATTCCGATCACCTACGCCAAACTGCGCGCCGAACTGGATCGCGAATTAGGCGGCAGCGAACGCGTCTCACTGGTCATCCTCTCACCGGACGGCCAGCGGGCGCTCTTCGTCGCCGGGAGTCAATTACCCGATGCCGTCTCCGAATCCGATCGCCCGCTGTGGCGCACCGCCTCCGATCGGGCGGCTGATCTGACCGACGGCGTTCCAATGCTGCTCGGCTGGGCAGGTCCGTCTCGGGCCAGTGCGACGAACGGCGCACTGGCCTTCTCCGTCGATGCCGAGGCAGCGCCTCGCCAGAACGCCGCATGGGTCCCGGTCGATGAACTCGATGACTCTAACGCTCGCGAGGCCGTGGCACGGGCGCAATCGCTGCTTCCACCCCACTCCTCACCTTAAGGCGTGCCATCCAGGGACGTAGAACGCGCGGGTCTTCCTGTGGCTCCACGGATTCGGACGCAAAGCCACGCATCCGGCGCCTCTGGGCGGACGCGGCTGGCCCTCCTATAATCGCGGGGCGGGCCTCGGAGCCAATAGCGATCGTAAGGGGAATGGCTTGGCCGGAGCAGACATCCGCCGGTTTTCGAGCGACCGGCGCGGCGTGCGCGCCAACGCCCCCCTCGCCGCTGCCGCGGGCGGGTTCGCCGCTCTCGCTGAAACTCTGATCCTCCCCCAGATCATCCTTGCCTATTTCGTCGGCCAGCTGACCGTCTCGTACGTGGCGGTCGGCTTCGTCGCGGCCATCGCCACCGGCGTCTGGGCGCTTGGTCGGCTGCCGGTTGCGATGCTCACTTCAACTCAGCGGCGCAAACAACCGTGGGCATTGGCGGCCGCGCTGGTGCGCGCCGCAGCGCTCGCGCTGCTCGCGTTGGTGACCTTCCGCGCCGATGCCGCCGGCTCCGTCGCCAATGACGAGGGATTGCTCCGTTCGTTTTTCATCTGCTTCGTGGCCTTCGCGTTTGCCAGCGGCTTCGCCAGCGTCCCGACGGAGGCGCTCATCGCAAAATCCATCCCCAATCTCACGCGTGCCCGCTTCTACCGGCAGCGCGCGTGGCTTGCGCTGGGATTTGCGATTCTCGGAGCGCTCGTGGTCGTCCGACTGTTCGAGCAGGAGAGCGGCGCTGGGCTTCGGCCGTTCGCACTACTCTTCCTGGCCGCAACGGTCAGCGAAGTCGCCGTCGCGGTGCTGCTGGCCTCGTTGCGCGAGCCGCAGCGGGTGGCCGAACCGCGCGGTGGCGCGGCGCTCTCCGCCGTGCGGATGTTGCCGGCTGCGCTCGGCGACGGCGGCTTCCGACGATTCCTGCTTTTCCGCACGCTGTTGTCGCTCTCGGCGATCGTCGATCCATTTTTGATCGTATTCGCTCTATCCCGCCTCGGTGTCTCCTCAGCCGCGGTCGGAGTGTACGTGCTGGTGCTGGTGTTGAGCATGGCGGCGACCCGCCCGCTCTGGGCGACGCTCGCAATGCGCTCCGGCGAGCGAGCCGTGCTGCAGGTTTCCGCATTGCTGCGACTGGCTCCGCCGCTGCTGGCATTGCTGCTTCCCTATCTCGCCGCGACCGGATTCTATCGGGACCGCTTTCCGGCGGCGCTGACCGTGGCAGTGCTGTTCGGAATCGCCTTCGCGTGTCTCGGCGCTGCGGCGGCGGGTCAGGGTCGCGGCAACTTCGGCTATCTGGCGGAATTCGCTCCGGTGCGGTTACGCGCTCGTTACGCGACGCTGACCAATGGCCTGCTGGCTGCGCTCGCCTTCGCACCCGTGCTCGGTGGTCGCCTCGTGGAGCGAGCTGGCTACGACGCGCTCTTTCTCACGGCTGCCGTAGTGGCGCTGTTGTCGGTGTTCGTCAGCGGCGCGCTCACCAATGCCTTCGTCCGCAATCGCCATGCGGCGATGCCGCGGCGACATGTCCAAGGTTCTACACCGCCCTCGGCGTTCGCCACCGGAGCCTCCGCCAGCGGCGCCGAGGAGATCTCATAGAGCGCAGCGCCTGCACCCGACCATCAGCCAGGCGCTCCGAGGATGCGGAGGGCCAGCGCATGCTACGCGGTCAGTGCCGGGCCGATTCGCGCCAGCGCGCGCCGCGTCCGGTCGAGCACGTCGTCGATCGTTGCCTCGTTCATCGCCGTCGATGTGCAGAAGGCGAGTCGCGGCGCGCCGCTGACCCCTTCCAACAGCAGAGATAGATGGATCAATCTCCG
>JADLCW010000546.1 GCA_020847015.1 Thermomicrobiales bacterium
CTTGAGGGCCAGACGGCAATGGGAATGGCTTGCCATGGGCGAGATTGGCCAATGGCATCGGTCGGAGCGGCGAGGCCGCCACCGCCTTCCGCATGACTTCATTGTCCCCGCCCCATGGCAGTGTCTCGACATCACCGTAGCCTGGGATTGGCATGACAGTGTCCGTGCCGCCCCCCTGATTGAGGCGCTTCAGCGCCTGCCACCGATCCGGCGGCATGCCGCTCTCCAGCAGCTCGGAATACGCGTCCACGAGAACCAGGCCAACGACCTCGTCGGGGTACGTACTGGCGTAGAGTCGCGCGAAGAAGCCGCCCAGCGAGTGGCCCGCCAGCACGTACGGTCCAGGGACTTCGGCGGTCTGGAGCAGCGCATGCAGCTCGGCCACCACTTCTGTGGAATTGCGAGGCTGGGCGATGGCGTCACTGCGGCTGACGAGGACGTCCTCGCCGATGCTGGCGTAGGCTCCCGGACGGTCGTAGGTGCAGACCCGGGTGAACTGGGCCACGGCGGGCAGGACCATCGTCCGCGGCGCATCGGGGAGCAGGAGATCGTCGGTCCAGTAGCGGCCGGATGTGCGGTAGCCGCTCACGAGCACCACGGTGGGACTACCTTCGCCGTGGCACTCCAGGTAGAGCGAGCGATCGCCAATGTCGACGAGCCCGGCGAAATCACCACAGTTTGCTCTCGAGGCGGACCGACGCCCGGGCTGCGCTAGGATGCCCATACCAGGCCGGCGGATAGCGCCAGGCGCGCCGGGTCGGTTGCGACGGGAGCGAAGGTGGAAGAACATGGTTCGGGGTGCGATTGACGGGGTGCGACCAGATCGCCGGGCGACAACGAGTCGGCGCAGGCTGTTGCAGGCAATGGGCGGCGCGACGGCTGCGCTCGCTTCGCCGTGGGGCTTACGCCCCGTCCTATCCGCGCGCGAGTTGTTGCCAAGCGTCGATCCGACGGCGGCTGTCGCGGAGTCCGCGTGGAACGATCTGGCGTCATTGCTTCAAGGTCGGCTGTTGCGACCGGGCGACCCCGTGTATCCGGCGGCCGCAGTCATCAACGCCACCCGCTACGCTGGCGCGCGACCGGCTGGCATCGCCATTTGCGTAACGCCGGAAGACGCCGCTGTCTGCGTGCGCTGGGTGCGTCAAACCGGCGTTCCCTTCGCGGTGCGCTCGGGTGGTCACTCCTACGCCGGGTTTTCCAATTCCGACGGACTCATCATCGATGTCAAAGCAATGAATGATGTGCGCATCGATCCGGCCAACGCGACCGTCACCGTCGCCGGAGGAGCCAACAATGCCGACGTCGGGGCGGCGCTGGCGCGCTATGGCGTTTACTTTCCGGGCGGGCGCTGCCCGACCGTCGGGGTTTCCGGATTGACCCTCGGCGGCGGCTGGGGGTTTAGCTGCCGTCATCTGGGAATGACCTGCGACAGTCTCATCGCCACCGATCTCGTCGACGCCGCTGGACAGCTCGTAGCCGCTTCAGAGACGGAGAATCCGGATCTCTTCTGGGCGGTGCGCGGCGCCGGCGGCGGCAACTTCGGTGTTCACACGTCGTTCACGTATCGCGCCGTGGCAGCCGGCGACGTTTCGGTATTCAGTCTTGCCTGGGTGGGCGGCGACACCCCGGCGATCGTGGATGCGTTATGCCGGATGCAGGTGGATGGTCCGCGCGAATTGGGGTTACGCGTGGCGATCCGCTCGCAGTCACGGACGCCGCTGACCAACCCGGCTCCGCTGGATGTGGATGTCATCGGGTTGTATTGGGGGCCGGTCGCAGACCTCGAAACGCTGCTGGCTCCGGTGGAGCGAACACAAGCTCCTGATGCGCGCATCGTGGCGACGATGGCGTCGCCGACCGCGCGCGAATTCCTGGCCGCGACGACACCGACCGGAACCTACGGCATCAAGACCGGATTCATGCGCGGCGCTCCGACGCCGGCGGCCATCGCCGAGATGCTGGAATGGGTGGCCCGGATGCCGGGCGTGCCATCCCGCGCACAGGAGAGCACCATTGGGCTCTATTGCTGGGGCGGGGCGGTCAACGACGTGCCGGCGGACGCGACCGCGTTCGTCCACCGCGACGCGGATTTACTCTTCAAGTGCGAGGCGCTTTGGGAGCCGCAGGACGACCCTGCCCTGGTGGCAGCCAATCTCGAGGGGCTGGAAGCCTGCCATGCCGCCATGAGTCCGCACCTTGCCGGCGGGGCTTACCAGAACTTTACCGACCGCGCTCAGGATGCCTGGCAGCATGCCTATTACGGCAGCAATTTCGAGCGGCTGGTGGAGGTCAAGCAGGCGTGGGATCCGGACGCGCTGTTCCGCTTCCCGCAAGGCATTCCAACCCGGATTTGAACCTGCTGAATTCTCCGCATGAACGCGGCTACGGAGCGCCTAGGTCCTCCCAGGTGGACTCGCGGCCGAACAACTGGCGCTCCAGCCGCGCCTGCCTATTCATAGCCGCCTGGTAGCGCTCGTGGTTGGCGTGATTCGGCGGTATCGCACGACCGTCGGCGGCGGGATCTGGCAGATCGGCGA
>JADLCW010000547.1 GCA_020847015.1 Thermomicrobiales bacterium
AGGCGATGGGAATTCCGGAGATGGTCGACGAGATGGGCGACGACATCGTCAAGAGCCGCGTGCGCTGCGCCACGCTGGCGCTTGGCACCCTGCAAGCCGCTATCGATGAGTACCGCAGACAGCGCGACCGGGCAGCGGCAGGGTTGCCGCCCGTCGGTCGCTAGTCGCGCTGCAATCCGATCGGCCGCATCGCTAGTAAGGGGAGGAACCGCTCGCCGTGACCAACGGGGTGTCGGAATTCGCCCTCAGCCGCGCCTGGGGAGCCGGTGCGTTCCCGGGGCCATTTCACACTGCGGATGGGCGCGCCGTCGAGATCGTTCACCGCGGAGCGTGGAGCAACGGGATCGGCCCGGATTTCATCGACGCCATGCTCCTCTTCGATGGGCGTGAATTGCGCACCGGTGCGGTGGAAATGCATCTGACGGCGGGCGGTTGGACCGAACACGGCCATCATCTCGATTCTGCCTACAATGCCGTCATCTTGCATGTCGTACTCGACGACGACGGAGCGATCGTGCGCCGCGCCGATGGTGTTGCGCCGCCGCTGGTGGTTGTCGACTCCGCGCGAATCCCGCCGGCAGACGGCTGCACGACCGCCGACTGGCGACGGTTCGGCGTCGGCCCCTGCGCCGAAGACCTCGCCCGTTCCCGCCCGGACCGCATTCGGCGCCTGCTGTGGGATCTCGGCGACCGACGGCTCGCCGCGCGGAGCGCTCGTCTGTCTGGTCTGCTCAGTGTCGTGCCGCCTGGCGAAGCGCTTTGGACAGAACTCCTCGATGGGCTCGGCTACGCCGCCAACCGGGCGCCTATGCGCGCGGTCGCCGCCGCACTGCCGCTTGCGGTTGCCGAAGCGGCGCTGGCTGCGGCGCGGCCCGAAACCCGCCTGCCGGTCGCGCGGGCGCTCCTGCTCGGCGTCGCCGGTTTCCTCCCGCTCGCCCCAACCGACGCGGCGGCATCCAGTTTCTCGCCGGATGACGTCACGGCGATCGAACGCCAATGGCGGGTGTCGGGCGGCCCGTGGATTGACGAAACGCTGCCGCCCACTTCGTGGGCGCGCGCTCGCGTGCGGCCGGCGAACCATCCAGCGGCCCGTCTTGCCGCCGCCGCGGCGCTCCTCGTCGCGGCGCATCCGCGTGGCGGATTGCTCGCGACTCTTTCCGATACGCTCCGCGCCGGAGGCGAGATCGCCCGTGCACTGTGCGTGTTTGCCGCTCCGCCCGCATCTCCCGGGATCGGCGCGGATCGAGCAACGGAAATCGTCGCGAGCGCTCTGCTGCCCTTTGCGTTCGCCTATGCGGATTGGTCTGACGATACCGCCCTTGCTGATGCAGCCGGGGCGCTCTGGGAAGCAATGCCTGCTCCCGCAGCGACGAGCGTCACTCGGCGGGCGATGCGACAAGTCGCCGGGGAGGCTCGATTGGGGCCGATCGGCGCCCGCGGGGCGCAGGGACTCATTCACCTCGACGCGACGCTGTGCGCGCCGCGCCGCTGCTTTGAATGTCCGATCGCGCAGTGTGCGATCGCCGCCGAGGAGCAGGGGTGACCGATCAGCAAAATTTAGGTCTATTGGGTCAATTCGGCGCCATTTTCTGTCAATCAGGCACGAACGGACAGCTCAGAACGGACAACTTGTCCGTTCAGGCGGGGTTGATCGCGAAAACTGTGACCATTGAGTCACAAATAACCGAAGATTATTTCCTTTGTACTTACAGGTGACAAATCGACAACTATTGAAATCGCTCCACGGGTTGCTATCTTAGGCAACAGCCGCACCCTGCCGATTCCGTATGGGCGGAACTCGTCATCGCGGGGGCGGTCCTCGCCACGGCTGGAGCAGGCGGACGCGCCGTTCCAAACGGTGACAAGGGAGCGATACCGCATGGACCCCCGCAGGTTCGACGATCTGACCCGTTCGTTGACGTCGCCGCAACGCGCCATCAATCGCCGCCGGCTGCTGGCCGGGTTGCCGGCATTGGCGGCGATATTGGCGGCGCCCAGTATTGGCCGCGCCTTCGATGGCGGCGGCTTTGCGATCACGCCGGCCCCCGGTCAAATCACCTGCATCGGGGCCATCGACTGCCCCTCCGGGTTGATCTGCCTCAACGGGATCTGCAGTCAGCTCCCGGTCGGCGGCGAGCAGGCGGCCGAGACTCCGACTTCGACGACCGGCGGCGCTCCCACGCCAACGCCGCGCGGGGTCACGAAGCCGACCGCCAACACCACCCCGGGAGCAACGATTTCCACCACGGCCGAACCCACGTCTGAGCCGGCCCCAACGGCAACCGGTACACCCCCAGCCGGCGTGGGCGGTCTGACCGTTCCCGAAACGCCGCTGCCAGCCGGTATTTACGAAGGGGTGTGCGGGAGTCTCGGCGATGCCGCGGCGTTCCCATTGATCGACATCGGAGTCGAACGGGGAGCGACTGGCGCCCCGCCCGCCGCTCCCGCGGGAGCGCCGAATCTGGACACCGCCGATTTCAGCACGACGGTCGTGGCTTCTACGCTCGCCGATCTCACCACCACGCCGCACGCGATCGATGTGCGCCTCGATCCGCGCGATCCAGCAACGTCGATTGCCTGCGGCAATATCACGGGCGAACCCGAAACGACCGACGACCGCACGGAGTTGCCGATCGATCTCCAGGAGCAGCACGACTCCGGAGCCAGCGGCGTCGCCTGGATCCGCGAGGAGGGAACGCGTTCCCTGGCCTATGTGTTCCTGTCTCGCCCGCAAGGCGCCGTGGCAGCCGGCACGCCCACACCGAGTTCGTCTGTGCGCAAGGGCGACACGGTGATGACGCTTTCCGATGTAAATCTGCGCGCCGAGCCATCAACTGACGCGCCGGTGGTGGAGATTCTCGGTTCGGGAGTGATGCTCGATGTCACGAACGATCCAACCAACGGCTGGATCCCGGTGGCGGAGCCGGTATCCGGAGCGCGCGGCTTTGTCTCGGAAGAGACCGTCGAACTGACCGCCTGATTGATTGAATTATTCCGGGTTGGGGGAAGGAGGAAGGGACCGGGGTTCGCCCCGGTCCCTTCCTGCTGGACTGGTCCATTCAGAAGTAATTGACCGTGATGCCGCCATCCACTACGAAGGTCGCGCCGGTCATCCAGCTCGACTCATCGGAGGCGAGAAACACTCCGGCCCAAACGACATCCTCGGCCCGACCGAAGCGACCCAGCGGGATGCGGTTCAGCCGCTTGGCCCGCTCTTCTTCGTTCGGAAACAGCGTCTCCGTCAGCGGCGTCAGCACCGGTCCAGGACAAATCGCGTTCGCCCGAATCCCCTCCCGTCCGTATTGCACCGCCAGCGACCGCGTCAGCGACAGCACCGCGCCCTTGCTGGCGGTATATGCGTCTTGCGGAATGGTGCAGCCAACGAGCGACACGAACGAGGCGATATTGATGATGGAACCGCCGCCGGCTGCCCGCAACGCCGGCACGCCGTATTGGCAGCAGAGCGCCACCCCACGGACGTTCACGTCGAATACGCGCTGCCACGTCGCGGGATCGGTCGTCTCCAGCGAGCCGTCCTCGTCGGGCATGATCCCGGCGTTGTTGTAAAGGACATTGATGCCGCCAAAGCGCGCCGCTCCAGCCTCGACGGCTGCTGCAACCTCGTCGGGCCGCGTCACATCAGCGACCACCGGCAGCACCGCATCACCCATATTCGCCTCGGCGACGGTTTCCGCCAGTGCGCGCTCGACCAGATCGACGGCAACCACGCGAGCGCCCTGCTCGGCGAACATGCGGGTCGCCACTCGCCCCATGCCGCTCGCCGCGCCTGTCACGAGCACGGTCTTGTTCCGCAATCGCACGGCCTTCCTCCCGATTCCACCCATCGAAGCCACCCGCGCCTGCCGCGCGGTTGCGGCGGGCGATCTTAGCAGGCCCGACATGGCAGATGGCCATCACGTGCGTGTGAGCGCAACAGTTCCGGTTCTAGCTTCGGAGCCGCGTTGACACCGTGACCGCGGCCTTCTACAGTCGGCTGGCAGTTCGGCCGGAGCGGCCAGCGCCGGGCAGTGTGCGGAGATCGCGACGATGAATGCGCGCCACTCAACCGATCTGACGCTGGATCGCCTCGGCGCGCTGGTCGACGCGGACGAGATCGACACCGTGGTCAGCGCGATCTGCGACATGCAAGGGCGGCTGGTCGGCAAGCGGGTGACCGCTCGCTTTTTCATGGATCACGTGCGCGACCAGGGCACGCACTTCTGCACCTACTTGCTCGGCACCGATATGGAGATGACCACTCCGCGCGGGTTCGCCGCCATGAACTGGGACAGCGGATACGGCGATTATCTCGCCCGTCCGGATTGGTCGACGCTACGTCTGCCGCCGTGGCTGGAGAAAACCGCCTTCGTCATGGGCGACGTCGTCGACGAGACGACCGGCGAACTCGTGGCGGTCGCGCCGCGCTCCATCTTGCGCCGCCAGATCGCCCGCGCCGAGGCAATGGGGTTGCGCCCGATGTTCGCCTCGGAGCTGGAGTTCTATCTGTTGCGCGACGATTACGAAACAACCGCCGCCAATGGCTTCGCGGAAGCGCGCCCGGTCGGTTGGTACAATGAGGATTACCATCTGTTGCCGGCAACTCGGAACGAGACGCTCTACCGACAATTGCGCAACCAGATGATCGCGGCCAACGTGCCGATCGAGTTCTCCAAGGGAGAGGCTGGCGTCGGTCAGCATGAAATCAACATCCGCTACGCCGACGCGCTGACCTCGGCTGACCGCGCGACGTTCTTCAAGCACGGCGCGAAGGAGATCGCGCATCAGCACGGCCGCGCGATCACCTTCATGGCCAAACCTGCCCACGACTGGACGGGATCCAGCAGCCACATCCATCTTAGCCTGTGGGATCCCGCGAACGCGTGCAATCTGTTCGCTGACCCAAGCGGCGATGGGCGCGCAATGTCGGCCACGATGCGGCATTTTCTTGGTGGGGCGATTGCGGCTGCCCGCGAGTTGTCGCTGTTCTCGGCCCACACAGTGAACAGTTACAAACGCTACGCGCTCGCCAGTTGGGCGCCGATCAACACGCTTTGGGCGCGCGACAACCGCACCTGCGGGTTTCGCATCGTCGGGCGCGGCGACGCGCTGCGGATCGAAAATCGTCTCCCGGGCGCCGACGCCAACGTCTACCTCGCCTATGCCGCCGTGCTGGCGGCCGGGCTCAACGGTATCGAGCATGGCATTGAGGCGCCCCCCGAGCATCGGGGCAACGCCTATGAGGCTCCCTCGGAAGACCGGATGCCTCCGTCCTTGTATGCCGCCATCGAGGCGTTCGCCGCCAGCGCCCTCGCGCGCTCCGCGTTCGGCGATGGGGTCGTCGATCAT